>JAOQAA010000454.1 GCA_025963815.1 Capsulimonas sp. | reverse complement strand
AGAAGTCGATGCCGGGCTTCGGCGACTTGGCGGACACGACGGTGGCGAGAAGCGAGGTTTCGCCCCAGCTTGCGAACACGGCGCCATCAGCCTGGCGGGCGATGCGGCCGGTCTCGAGCACGAGCTTGCGCCCGGCCCAATCGAGGGTTTCACGATGGATTTCGAACATATAGACGGTCTTTCATAGCTGCGGGAACGCCAAAAGCCATGAGCAAGACGGCAAGAAGCTGTCGCGCGGGAAACCTGTCCCGACAACCAACAGCGTCCGGCGATCTTGCCATGGCGCGCGCTTTCTTTCCCGGATAGGACGGCAGCCCCATGCCGCCGTCCGCATAAAATTCCCCGGCCTGCCCTCAGGCGGGGAACACAACACTTTGTTTTAACGACGAATACCGAGACGTTCGATCAACGTCTTGTAGCGCGCGTCATCGTGCTTCTTGACGTAATCGAGGAGCTGACGGCGTTGCGAAACCAGCTTCAGCAGGCCACGGCGGGAATGGTTGTCCTTGACGTGGGTTTTGAAATGGCCGGTCAGATTGGCGATACGCTCGGTGAGGATCGCGACCTGGACTTCCGGCGAGCCGGTGTCATTCGCCTTCGTGGCATATTCCTTCACAAGCTCCTGCTTGCGTTCGACAGTAATCGACATCGGATGTCCTTTTTGGTGAGAAACGCGGAAAGCCCATTAAAATCGGGAGGTTCCGCAACAATCTGCGTCACGGGCCGGGCCGGGATGTCGTCCAGCGCGGTCGCATGAATGCAGAGCCCGGACGGATCAGTCCGGACGGGCTGGCGCGCTTATACACGAATTTGCGGGAGATGCCAGAGCAGGGGGAGGGGAGGTCAAGGCCGAGAGCAAGTGAAGCCTTCCGGGCGTTGGCGTAACGGAAGCGTTATAGATTATGAGAAATGCAGTCGGGGGTATCGCACTTCATGCTCCCGATCAGTGGCTCCCGGTATCTATAGGTGACCGTTCCGCTGCGGCAGATGGGGCATGGAGCCTGGGAGACGAAGGGCTGGCGGTTTCGCTCATTATTGAATGCTTTCAGCAACGCGTTCACGGGCGCCATGGCAGCGTCGATGCGCTCGAGAAGCTCCGGTGAGATTGGACGGGGAGAAGTCCTGAGATCGGCTTTGAGCTTGTCCCAGATGGTCTTCCAATCGGCGTCCATCACCTACCATAGCTCCACAGGCTGCTTCGGCGAGCCGTATCCGGCCAACGTGCAAATCTCAAGATTTTTGCACTGCTCAAATCCCTCTAATCAACGACGGCGGTGTTGCTCTCAGAAATTCGTCATGACTGAACCAGACTAATGCGCCTGCTTCTCAAGAAAGTACGGCGGCATCCCAGCCGAAGTTGAGAACAAAGCCGAAGAGCGCAGCCCAGTCCATCGGTTGCGCTCCATCCGAAACGACAGGCCGCCGCTAGATCGCTGGGGCGTCGAGCCCAGTGCGCTCGCGGAACGCAGCGACACGCTCCACGCTCTCATCAGAACTCCAGATGACCTCGAGCTTGATGAAGCGTAGGTCCTTGCGATGTGCCAGGCGCTCTGCCAGGAATCTCCGATCCGATCGAGACCGTTCCTTGGCTCAAGACGATAACGCGCTTCCGCCCATCTACGCGGGCGCAAACCGACGTGACGTGCCAAGGCGAGAGCGGCGTCGTCCTGCTGCAAGAGCTTGAGTGGGATCGTGTCGTCGAGGACCGAAAACATGGATTGGAATCTCAAGAGCAGCGCCGGTGTCGCCGCAAAGACTTGTTAAACGCGCAACGCCTATTTCGCTTGCGCCCCATACACAGCGAGAAACGCCTCAACCGAGGCGTCCGCATGCCGCTCCAGCTCTGCCTTCGAGCGCGGGTTGCTGTTGCCGTAAACATCGCCTCGTTCATCGGGATCCAAAGCAGCATGCCGAAAAAGTGGCTGGCGGCCAGATAGGGATCAGGCGTTCGCAAGAGGGCACGGCACGTGAGCTTCTCGAAGCACGAGGCCATCGAGGTGAGCATGCGTTCAAAGCCTTTTTCATACCAGTCGCGGCCGAGCTGCGGCATGCGATCGGCGTTGGCGATGATCAGCCGCCGCAGTTTCAATAGTTCATTGTCCGTCAGCATCGCGACCAGGCGCCGGGCGAGCTGCTGCAGGCCGCCTTCCATAAACTCTGCCTCAGACAGAAGCGTGGTCACCACCGCGACAACATCGTTGGTCTGGATCGCGGTCGATCGGACGACTTCGCCAAACAGCGTCTCCTTGTCGGTGAAATGTTTATAGACGGTCTGTTTGGACGCTCCGGCTCGGGTGGCGATTTCCTCCATGCTCGTGCCGTCGTAGCCCTTGCTGATAAAGGCCTCCGTCGCCGCCTGGATGATCTCGCGTTCCTTGCGCGCCGATCTGGATTCGTCGTCGATTTTCATAAAGACAGTACTAGACAGTTCCGTACTCAAATGCTAGCCGTTCTTATCAGTACTAGACTGGCTAGTACTAACGGAGTGAGGAGTGGGCAAATGGCCAAGATGATCTTTTTGAACCTGCCGGTGAAGGATCTCGCCAAATCAACCGCGTTCTACGAAGCGGTGGGAGCGACCAGAAATCCGCAATTCTCCGACGAGACCGCCTCCTGCATGGTGTTTTCAGACACCATCCACGCGATGCTGCTGACCCACGACAAATACCGCATGTTCACCCAGCGCCCGATCGCCGACACCCATAAGGTGAGCGCCGCCCTGATCGCGATCTCTGCCGAAGATCGGGCCGATGTGGACAGCATGGTGGACCACGCATCCAAGGCAGGCGGTGCCGCCGATCCAAATCCCAAGCAGGATCACGGCTTCATGTACGGCCGCAGCTTCGAGGATCCCGATGGCCATGTCTGGGAAGTGATCTGGATGGCCGGCCCTCCGCCCGCCTGACGTTCAAGTTGTGCGGTTTGCTGCATGTGAAAAAGCGTCTGGAGTAATCCAGGCGCAGCTCACGAATTCGCGGCATCTTCTCGACGCCAGTGCGTCGGAGATCGGCCAACCACTCTTTGGAAGGCGCGTGCGAACTGGCTTCCATTCAGATAGCCGACGCGCCT
>JAOQAA010000450.1 GCA_025963815.1 Capsulimonas sp. | reverse complement strand
TCGGGATCGTACGAACCGACACTCGCCTGCAAAAAGCCGCCGCCGCCATCGCCGTTCTAAAGGCAGAGACGGACCCGCTCTACTCGCGCCTGATCCTCACCGACGAACTGCTGGAACTGCGCAATATGATCGCCATTGCTGGCCTGATCATTTACTGCGCCCAGCAGCGCCATGAGTCGCGTGGCCTGCACTTCAACACGGACTATCCCGAAACGCTGGAAAGTGAGCGCCACGACACGAAAATACGAAAGGGCGTCAATGACGTTCGCGCCTAAACTGCATTATTCCGTCAATGAGGTCGGATTTTTTGGGATTCCCGACGTAAGGTTCGTGGATATGCTGATACGGGAAACATTGGAATCAAAGGACCGGCCTAATCGTGAAAATCAATATCCACTTTGAGTGCGAGCTCCAGCTCGAAGCGCCCGCCCCGACAATTCTCCAGCTCGAAGCCGCCGATATTCCCGGCGCTCAGATCATTGAATCTTCCTCTCTCAAGATCACACCCGAAGCGGAGATCGAGGAGTACCTCGACATCTACAAGAATCCGTGCCGGCGTCTGTTGATGCCGGCAGGAAACGTCCATGTGGCGTATGATGCGCTGGTCGAGCTTCCAGACAAGCGCGGTTCGTTCATCGCGCCCACTGAGCCGGATATCCTTCATCTGCCGACGGATATGCTGACTTACACGCTGCCGTCGCGCTACTGCCAGTCGGACAAGCTGGTGAAGATGGCGCACGATATCTTCGGCTCGTTTACGCCCGGATTCGCGCGCGTTCAGGAGATCTGCAACTGGATCAACGAGAACATCACCTATCAGTATGGGACTTCAAACTCGGGCACATCGGCGTATGAAACGGCGGCTGAGCGGGTGGGTGTCTGCCGGGACTTCGCGCATCTCGCGATCACGTTCTGCCGCGCCCTGAATATTCCCGCCCGCTACGTTTCGGGCTACTGCCTGGGACTTCAGCCGCCGGACCTGCACGCCTTCTTCCACGCCTATATCGACGGCCGCTGGGTCGTGTTCGACGCCACCGAGCGCCAGCCGCGTCCCGCGCTGATCCAAATCGCCGCCGGCCGCGATGCCGCCGATTGCGCCTGGAGCACGTTTTACGGAAATGGCAGCACGAGGTCGATGACGGTGCAGGTGACCGAAGTCGAGGAACCGGAGTAAGCGAATGGCGTTTCTCTGAACGCTGCTCGGTCTGCCGCCCGCTTGGTTTTGGCATCTTTCATGCAGGAACAAGCAGTGAGGTAATTTTACGTGTCTGCTGTTTCCACGTCGGGCTCTCCGGCGGTCAGTGCGGTCCCAAGCGGGAAGCCCCGCGTGCATATCGGCTATTTGGACGGCCTGCGGGCACTTGCGGCGATGTTCGTCGTGCTGCACCATAGCTCGACGCAGTTCGATCTGACGCATGCGCCGGCGCCCTTCGCAGAGCTTCTCAAGTTCTTTTCCTACGGGCATTACGCCGTCGACATCTTCATCGTCCTTTCGGGGTTCTGTCTGATGCTGCCGGTCGCCCTTGGCGATGGGACGATGCGCGGCAGCGCAGCATCGTTCTTTCTCAAGCGAGCGCGCCGTATCCTGCCGCCATATTATCTCGCACTCGCCTTCTCGCTGATCTTGATCTACTTCTTTCTCAGTCACGCGAGCGGGACGCGCTGGGATAGCACTCTTCCCATCACGAAGCAGGGCGTGCTGCTGCATCTTTTCCTGCTGCAA
This sequence comes from Capsulimonas sp., assembly GCA_025963815.1. GTDB lineage: Bacteria > Armatimonadota > Armatimonadia > Armatimonadales > Capsulimonadaceae > Capsulimonas. The sequence goes on along the minus strand of JAOQAA010000450.1, from coordinate 2,898 downwards.
GACGTGGCGGGCAACTTCGAGATCAGCTACCCGCTCTGGTCGATCCCGGTTGAATGGCGGATCTACTTCCTGTTCCCCGTCTTAGTGTGGGCGTTTCGGCGCTACAGCCCTGTTGCCGTGACGTCGGTCACGGTGATTGCGTCTTACATTGTTTGGATCGGCATCGACCACTCGCCGCTTCACCGCTGGATCTCTACGTATCCCTCGGGCGTCTCTCCCTACTACTTGGGCTTGTTCGCCATGGGGATGCTGGCGACAAAGGCCGCATATTCGGGCGACCGTTCCCGTGCATTCGGAAGACCCGCTTCGGCCTGGGCCGCCGCCACGGCCGTTTCCGCCTTCGTGGTCTTCGCCCTCTCAGCGTTCCCACTGGCGCATGGGCATTCGCTGCCGCCGCAAGTGATGAGCCTCTTTGTCGGCTTGTTCTCCATGATTCTTCTCATCTGGGTTTCGATCAGTCCGCGCAGCTGGGCGGGGCGCCTGTTCGCATGGCGTCCATTGGTGTTCCTGGGAACTTTCGCCTACTCGCTCTACCTGACGCATGCGCCGCTGGTTCAGCTGTTCTGGCAGTATGTGATCCATCCACTGCACCTCAGCGATCTTGCCGGCTTCGCTATGGCGATCTTTGTCGGAGCGCCACTGATCACCGGCGTCGCCTACCTCTTCCACCTCGCCTGCGAGCGTCCGTTCATGAACACCAAGCCTCGCCCCACCGTCGCGGAGACGGAGCGCGACGCCGTGCTCTCGCCCGCGCCTTAATACGCTAAGGACCTTCTGCACGATGTATCTTATTCACGGTCAATATCGATGGAAAAAGCAGCGGATCGCATATCGCGGCGATTACTGCCTGACATGCGAAGGCCCGCGGCTCGCGGAACAGATTCGCTCGTTCGATGTCGGGCATCTCTATTTCATTCCGATCCTCCCGCTCGGATATCGCAACCACTGGCACTGCAGTGCATGCGGAAACGATCCACACGCCCGAACGCGCACGTCTAAAGCGCTCCTTGTAGTGCTGGCAGTCGTGATCGTTTTGTTTTCCGCGCTTGGCTGGCTCAGCGGGCCATTCATTCCGGTTCAGGATGCAGCCGCCATTTGGGCCATACGGCTGATACCGCTGGCGATTTCGGCCGCAATCGTCGTCTGGGTCGTCAAGACCCCACCGATTCTCGGGCTCAAGGAGCTTCTGCAGACCGTCCCGCCGACACCCGTGGACCAATGCCTCTACTGCCAGGGCGCCCTGGATCGCGATGGGTTTTGCGCCAACTGCAAAATGCGCCGGATCCAGCTCGATCAGAGCTTTGCTCTCATGCGTTAAACGCCATGGGGTTGTTCTACCCGAACCTGAGATGAATTTCTAACGATCGACGGTGAAGATTCCCACGCGCGCCCACTCTTCGCCGAGCAATGGGTGCAGGGGCGTGGCGGCGTCGAGGGCGTCGGTGAGCAGGTCGCGGGAAATGGGCTGCTTGCCGTTTTTGTGGATGAGGATCTCCGTGACGTCGGGCGGCGCGAGGGCGATGACAAGAAGCTGGTCGTTGGCGCGGCAGACGAGCGGGAGATAATCGACGGGACCGCTATCGAGAGTGGTGACTTTCAGGAAGCTTGCCGTCGCGGGATCGGGAGCAAAGTCGCGCCAGCCGAGACGCAGATGCAGTGTGTCGAAGTCCGGGCGCGCTTCGGAGATAAGGCTGCCGAGAGAGAGCAGTGCCGTGTGGTAAAGATCGGCGGCGCGCCAGGTATCGAAGTAAGCGGCGCGTGGGATGGCGCCGAGCGCGGCGAAGGCGTAGCGCAGGTAGTCCGGGTCGGAGTCCATGGCGTGCATCAGAAAGCCCGCCTTGGCGCATTCGAAGAGACCGGAGTGGTGACCGTCGGCGCTCAGGATCGGGGAGCCTGCGTTCAGCGGCCGGATGCGCAGCCATGATCCCCATTCGCGGATGATCGCTCGCATCTTGTCCGACGGCGCCTCGGCGTCCAGCGCCATCAGCGAAAGAATGGTTTGCGCGATATCCACCGGTGAGATTGGCTCATACTGGGGCATCCACTCCTGGATGAGATAGGCGGCGATCCGGCGCGCGGCTTTGATGAAGACCTCGTTTTGTGTGGCGCGATAGGCGAGCGTCATCGGCTGGATGGCCTGCGCGCCGTCCAGCGCGGCCGGATTTCCAAACACCTTTCCATCTTCGGGCGCCCCTTGGGTGGCGTGAACGGATTCTCCGCTGTAATAATCCTCGGAATTCTGCTTCAGCATCAGCCACTGGCAGATGTTCAGGCCCGACTGCTTGTACAGCGGTTCGCCGGTGGTGGTGTGCAGCAAGAACAGCGCGCGCGCCATGCGGGCGTTCGCGGCGATTCCGTGCGTGGGCGCGCCGTTCGCATCCGAAAATCCGTCTTTGCCACGACAATCCCAGAACGCGCCCTTGTTTGGTTCCGGCTGACCCGATCGTCCCATCACCTGGAAGTCCGTGGCGAAGCCTGTGGCGCCGAAGCGCACCAGACGGGGGATGCGGTCGTCGGGGTGGATGCGTCCCCAGTTCCAGAGCGTTTGGAGCGCCTCCAAAGAGTAGTGTGGGAAGCCGGCGTAAAACGAGTCTTGATCGGGCGCAGGCGCCCGCAGGTAGAGGCGCTCGGTTCCGATCGCGGCGTGCGCGTCGGGAGTCAGGAGGGCGTCGACGGTACTTTGGGGAAACAGTGGGCGCAGCGGGGCGACCGGGTGCAGCTGCGTATCCGCGATCCGCGCATAATGGCTCGCCAGCATGCGGCGCGCGTCTTGAGGCGACTGTGTCTCCGCCATGTCCAGCGCGAATTTCACCGGCTTGCCACCGCCCATGGGGAACGAGTAGATCGTCGTCATGAAGCTGTTCTGGTTTTCGTCCCACGCGCCGTCGTCGTCCGCGC
>JAOQAA010000075.1 GCA_025963815.1 Capsulimonas sp. | reverse complement strand
CTCAGGTCCATTCTAATCGAAAGACAGATATCTACATATCGGTCAATTGATTGAGAATAGACACTGAGGGAATTGCTGGGATTAGAGAGAACTCAAGGATCGCAAAATTTGAATATGGTGTAATATTATCTGTGAGAGTAGAAAAAGAGGTGAGTATGGATATGGATGAGGAAACATCTGACGGCAAAAAAGAATTACCAAATTCAGGAGTTCCAGTCATCGTCGGAGGGGTGTTGACAACTAAAGAAGCCGTTAAGAAGATGCTCGATTCCCAAAAGTCGATACTTGGTCCAGACATAACAATCAAACAATTGATAGAAGCGGGGCGGCGCGTCTAGTTCACTTGCTGCAAACATAGGGCGCCGGCGCCCTATGCCGATTTCATGCATTCCTCCGTCACACTACTGGCGCGGATGATGAGTTCGGCGGGCAGTTCGATGGTGGCGGGGGCGGCGGTGCGGTCTTTGAGGCGGCGCAGGAGGAGTTCGACGGCGCTTTTGCCGATCTCTTCGTACGGCTGGGCCATAGTGGTAAGGCCGGCGCCGTTGGGCAGAAGCTGGACGATGTCGTCGAAGCCGGTCAGCGCGACGTCTTCCGGAATGGCGAGGCCGCTGTCGAGCAGGTAGCCCGCGAGGCTGCCGGCGGCGTAGTCGTTGACGCAGACGACGGCGGTCGGCCGTTGGTCTTTGGGCAGTCCGAACATGGTGCTCACAACCTGCCAATCGTTCGCTGCTTCCTTACTGGTGGAAGGGAGAGGAAGGATAATCTCGCTGATGCCCGCGGCGCGAACGGCGTCGATATACCCCTGGATGCGCTCCTGAACGGGATGGATCGGCTCGATCTTCGTCACGTAGGCGATGCGTCGATGTCCCTGCTGGAAGAGATGCATGGTGGCGTCGTAGGTCGCCTGATGATTGTCCACGCCGACGAAATCCGTCGCGACGCCGTTGATCGTCCGGTCGAGCATGACCAGAGGCAGACGCTGGCTCGCTTCGTAGATCAGCTCGCGGTTGCTCCGATAGGCGTAAGGATAGAAGATGACGCCGCCGAAGCCGTGCTCCATGGCGTAGCGTAAATGAGCGGCTTCCCGCTCCGCGTTTTCCGCTTCGGTCCCAATCGCGCCGCCCAGGTCCAGGAACACGGCGTGATATCCGGCCTGACCGAGCGCCTGATTGATGCCCCAGAAAATCCGCTGCTGCGCGGTGCCAGCGCGCTCCATCGGGCCGCCGCCGTGCCACATGATCAAGGCCACGAACTGGGAGGACGCAATCCCGGAGGCCGATCCCTTCGCGTCGTCGCCGCCCGTCGCCGACCCTGCGGCGGGAGCTTCCGCGACGACCGGGCGGCAGTTCGGCTGGCGGGAAATCAGGCCCTCGCGCACCAGCTCATCGATCGCCGTACGCACCACGCGCCGCTGCACGTGCATATCTTCCGCCAGGACACGCTCGGTCGGCAGCCAGTCGCCCACTCCATAAAATCCGGACTGAATGCGTTCTCTAAGAATACTGGTGACGCGGCGCGACGCCCGTATTGGGGACGAAGTCTCGGGGGATGTCGTGGTGTCTGGCGTTTTGGTAGTCATAGGCATACAAAAAATCGGAGCGCCATGATCGATAAATCCAGGGCTTGGCGCCATCGCAGTTCCCTTATTGTACCACCAAACGGCGATTGTGATAACGATCCCGCCGCCAGGGCAAATTGAGAGGGATTTATGAAGTACGGCGCTGACAATGACTGCTCGTGATATTTCTGTTTTGCTCCAGAGCGATCCGAGTTTTTCGAAATGGACGCGCGATTGTGTCATACCCAAACTGCACGAACACCGCTCCAGAATTTTCCTCACGACGGCGCGCAAAAAAGACTGCGCCATCGCCTTTCGGCGCGGCGCAGTCGTGAGGAGGATACCTTCAGAAGCTTTGAGTCTGACTCTAGAGAGCGCTGTAGGTGATGTCAAATTTACCGCCGGTGATGGCGCTGTTGTTGGAAAATCCAGTGCCGGCCGCCGTGCCTGTTTTGACATTGCCTGTGCCCGCCACGGTCGTTTGATCGTCAGTGGATTGGAGCGCGTTGTAACCGATGGAGACGCGAACCGGTCGGATGTACTTGACATGGCCGTCCGCGAGAAGCCAGTTCGCCGCGTCGGTATGACGTCCGAGCTGGCCTCCGCCCGTCTGTCCCCCCGCGAACCCATACGCCAAATTTGTATTTAACGGAGATTCGATGTTTTGCACGGCGGCTCCCGGCGTACCCGGATTATTGCCGTTCCACGACAGGCCATTGATGGCGACGCTGTCCCATTCATCCACCACGCTTCCGGGAACAGTGACAGTGTTGGCGTACTGGGTCGTCTCGGCGAGAAGAATGGTGCTCGCCGGAGCGTTCAGGCCGCCCAGGCTCATCGAGGCCTGTCGGAAGCCGGTTCCACCGCCTGTGAGATTCTGGTTGATCCCGTAGCTTTCGACACCGCGGCTGTTGGCGTCATCCGGGCAATGATAAAGCCCGGCGCTTTTGGTGTATGGAAAGATGTTTGTGGCCCACCCCGCGCCCGAATGGCCCTGGTTGCCAGCGGGGAAAGTTTCGTCGTTGTCCTGCACATACTGCATGATCCCCAGCCCCAATTGCCGCTCATTGGAGGCGCAGGAAATCTGGCGCGCCTTTTCGCGCGCCTTGGCGAAGACGGGGAAGAGAATGGCTGCAAGAATCGCGATGATGGCGATGACGACGAGGAGCTCAATTAAAGTAAAGCCTGATGTTTTGGAGTTCTTATTCATTGTGAGTATGACCTTTCGATAATAATTGTGCGAGTCAATAGATAAAGTGGGCACTCGGGTATCCCGTAGGAATCGCAAACTCATTTGGGTTTTATCAAGGTTTGGTTTCGCCGACAACGGTCCCGGGGGCCATATTCCCGGAGGCAGCCGACCGGTTTTGCGTCGCTCCCTGCTCCTGCAAGTGTTTTGCGTAGTCGATCTTCACATAAGGAATTGGAGGCTGCGCGGCGGGATCGCTCCCCTTGACGTAATAGATGATGAGGCCCACCACCAGTACGACCCCCAAGCTGCCGATGCCCATAAGCATTTTGGAAGAGATTTTTGTCTTCAAATTTATCGGGTCCTCTCGCTCTGGAACGGCGCCGCATCTTCCTGGCGCCGTAATATTTAAAATCCTAGATGTCGCGCGGATATGTCCACCAGCGTCCCCAGAACTCCTGGAGCTTCGACGCCTGCGTACCAGCGCCGTTCGGGGCATTTACGGCGGGGGAGATATACTTGGCCTCGCAGGCGCCGTAGGACACATCGCCGCCGATGTACTGGGTGATGTTGACGGCCTTGGCGTGAGCGTCCGCATAGAGCACGGGCAGGTAACCGCGGTGGTAGTCCTTGGTTCCCTGATAGAGGTGGTTGTAGTCCCAGTTGCCGGGGTTTTTGTAATCGTTGACATCCGGGCAGGATGATCGCCCGCCGTCGACCCAATGCAGATCATAGAGGTGGCCGGCCATCGTTTGGTTCGTGGGATCGCCGTTGGTTAAGAACGCCGCACGGGTGGATGGGCTCACGAGTTGGTCCGGGTAAAGCGTTCCGCCGGAGCCGTTGGCGTCCGAGGTGTATCCCCAGCGATTGGCGGACACGGTTGTGCTCCAGGCCCACTGGCCGCCTGGGTCAATCTGGACATACGGGACTGTCCGCTGCGCGTCGAAACAAACGCTGGTCGATTTCATATAAGGCTGCAGCAGGACACCCCATCCCCAGAACGAGGGACCAGTCCATTGCTGAAACGGGACGCTGGCTCCTTCATAATCCTGCTGGTACTGCGCCGTCGCCAGGCCCAACTGCTTGAGGTTCGAGATCGTCGCGATTTCTCTCGCTTTGGAGCGGGCGGATGCGAAGACAGGGAAGAGAATGGCGGCTAGAATCGCAATGATAGCGATAACAACTAGTAATTCGATCAAAGTAAAACCCGAACTGTCGGAATTCTTCTTCATTGTGAATATAACCTTTCGATAAATAACTCCACACGCGAATAGAACACGATCATTGTCTTTGGACCCGCTGTGTGAAGATTGGATCCATGGGCATAGTTTAACACGTATTGGTACCAGTGTCAAGTAGTTTTTGGAGCCAAGTTGAAAAATATCTGAGAATTTATTCAATGCCCCGGGAAGCTGAGCCGCTGATGTGGGGCGCGGGGATCTTATGGGAGTTCAAGATCGGGGGTGCTGGCGCGGGGCATCAACTGGGCGCGTAATTCGATAAACTCGGTGGGGGCAAGTGGATTTTTCAGACGTCGGATCAGGATCTGCGCCGCGCTCTGGCCGATATCCTCGAAGGGCTGCGCCATGGTCGTGAGTCCTAGACCTCCGGGGAGAGCCTGGATGACATTGTCGAAGCCCGTGACCGCGACATCGGCTGGGACCATAAGCCCCAGTTTTTTCAGATGCGTGGTGAGATGAACGGCTGTATAATCGTTGAGACAGACCGCCGCCGTGGGGCGTTCCCCCACGGGCAAACGAAATATCGCATCGACGACCGGCCAGGATTCCTCGGGGTTGTTGTCCGAAGGGGTTGTGACGACCATCTCGGGCGCGCTGGCGGCGCGCACGGCGGCGATATATCCCCGCAGGCGGTCCTGCACGGGAAGGATCGGATCGTTTTCCGTGATGTACGCGATGCGGCGATGCCCTTGACGCAGCAAATGCTCGGTGATTTCGAACATCGACTGGTAATTATCGACGCCGACAAAGCTGGCGTCCACACCATTGACCGTGCGGTCGAGCAGCACGAGCGGAATACGCCGGCTGACCTGTTTCACGAGATCCCGGTTGACCCGATAGGCGTAGGGATAGAAAATGACGCCGCCGAACCCCTGATCCAGCGCGTAATTGAGGAGCGCCGCCTCGCGCGCCGCCATATCTTCGCTCTCGGGCCGCTGGCTCATGTCCAAAAACACGGCGTGATAGCCGGCTCCGGCCAGTTCATCGTTGACGCTCCAGAAGATCCGCGCTTGCGGCGAGCTTGCCCGCTCCAAACGGCCGCCGTCGTGCCAGAGAATAAGGGCGATCAGGTTGGTGGCGGGCAGAGCCGAGGAGTCCCGGGTAGAGGCGACACCGACGGCCTGGGCGGTGTCCGCAGGCTGTCCAACAACGGGGCGGCAGTGGGGCTTCTGTGAGATCATCCCTTCGCGCACCAGTTCGTCGATCGCCGCGCGCACCACGCGTCGATGCACGCGCAGATCCTCGGCCAGCGCGCGTTCGGTCGGCAGGAACTCGCCCGCGCTGTAGAACCCGGTTTCGA
>JAOQAA010000396.1 GCA_025963815.1 Capsulimonas sp. | reverse complement strand
GACACCACGACGGTCGCCTGTACTGTGAAATCCACCACGGAAATCACGGTCGTGGCGCCGGCGTCCCTCGCGACGACAAACGGCACTTACTTCCTGCGTGTAGTGAACGTCGGAGCCGGCAACATCTCCAATGCCGCTCAGTACAATGTCGCTCCCGCACAGCCGGTCATTACCAGCCTGTCGCCGGACAGGGTCGTCGTGGGCCTCACGAGCCTCAACCTCTACATCTACGGCACGGGCTTCATCAACGGTTCGAAAGTCACATTCAACAACGGTTCGCCGGTGGATGCGACATACCAATCCGGTCGCCTGGTCGCCCCAGTTCCCGCCAACTTGCTGGCGACGGTCGGCAATGTCCAGGTGCGGGTCGTCAACGGACCCGACAACGGCGGAACCTCGGTGATCGCCAACTTCACCGTGGCGGCCCGCGCGGCGCTGACGAGCGTGTCGCCGACTACGGTCGGCGCCACCGACAATCCGGTAACGCTGACGCTGAATGGCTCGAACTTCGAAAACGGTGCGACCGTCACGATCAACGACACGATTACGGTAACGCCGACTTCGGTAACGCCCACGCAGATCACGATCATTCTGCCGACCTCAGTCGCCTCGACGCCGGGTACTTACTACGCTCGCGTCATCAACCCTGGATACGCGAACAACTCAGGCATTCAGAAATTTACGGTAATCCCGGCTCCGTAGTTTTCGCCGCACATCCAGCGCCTGCTTCTCATCAGAGAGGCAGGCGCTTTTTTATCGACAGGTGAATTAATTCGTCAATCTAATTGTGCAATAATACATTGCATCATTCTAGTAATTTAAGAGTGTTTGTTTTAAGTCAGGGATCTCTTTGCATATTCCATCACTACACAATCGCTATTTTTGCTGATCGTCCATTACTGTGACAAATAGTTACGGAGAAAAATCATGAAATCGCAACACGTTTGGACTTTGGCGGCGATTCTTGCCGCCGCTCTTGTCGGAGCCGATCGCGCAGGAGCGCGCAATTACACCGTCGAAACGCTGCCGGTTCCTGAGGGACTTTCGTCGGCCACCCCCACACAGATCAACGATAATGGGGATGTTGTGGGGCTTGGAATAATCGGGAATAAGGCTGTGGGTGTTCTCTGGAGCCACGGAACAACTCGTATTCTGTACGGTTCGCCGGCGGAGCCGGGCGGAGCGATGAATCAATTTAGCCCTAAAAATATCAATATACATGGCGATATCATTGGTATAGGGTCTGCGCCTGGGGTGAATTATAGCCCCGTGATTTATGATGCTCAAACCGATCAAACATCAGCGTTGCCCATTCCGAGTAATGTTTTCCTTACACAGCCTAACGACCTCAACGACAACGGGATTGGCGTGGGGTATTCAGAAGGCTCAGACGGAGGACCTGACCACGCTCTTTACTGGCTTAATGGTCAGATGAGAATATTACCGCCGCTGCCATACGCCTCGAAGCCATTCGCGGAGGCGTTTGCTATCAACAATTGGAATCAGATCGTTGGGCTTTCCTATGGAGTCGATGGGACATACCATGGCGTCTTCTGGCAGAATGGGCAGCCGAGTGAATTTACTCCCAATCGCGCCCCAGAGGGAGAGCCGATCGGCATCAATGACAATGGGCAAGTCTTAATCTTAGGCCAAGATTCACATACATTTGTATATCGCGCCTATGTTGGAAACGGAGCCGGCTGGACGGATATTGGTGTGCTTTCCTCAGCCGATGATGTGATTCCAGCGGCTTTGAACAATAAAAAGTGGGTCATCGGCTACGAAACGGGACAGCAAGTTCAGTACCCGATCTTGTGGAAACACGGACAGCTGGTGAATCTCTATTCGCTACTACCAGCCGGCAGTTCCGTGAAGTTGTCTACGTTGTTTGGAATTAACAATAAGGATCAAATCATCGGAGCTGACGGCTATCGGGCTACGCCGGGATACCTGCTCACCCCGGCGCTCGCCGCCGCTCCCGAGATTAGCAACGCTTTCCCCACCACCATACCGCGCGGCGAAGCGAATGTCTCACTGACAATCGCCGGGACGGGCTTTGAAGACGACACGACGGTGTTTTTGAAAAATGGGCTGGAACTGCCGACTCATGTTCTGTCCGCGAACAAACTTACGGTTGATATTCCTGCAAGCGCCACCAGTCAACTGAGTTCTCTGGAGTTTCGGCTCTATACTCCGCCCGCCGGCGGCGGCTATTCTAAGTTTATGGCGGTCACCGTTGTGGCGAGGCCGGTTCTCACCAGTATTACTCCCGCCCGAATCGATCCCGGCAGCGCCAAGACGCCGACTTACTTCACCGGGATGAAGTTCGCGCCGGGCGATCTCGTGACGATTATCGACCAAAGCAATCACATATATTCCGTCGCCGCAAACGTCGCTTCCGATACGAAACTGGCGATCTACTTGCCGGACGTCGTCCGAGCAGCCGCCGGTCTCTATTACCTCCGCGTCGGCGATCCAAGCGGACGAATACTGTCCAATCCAGTGCTGCTGACCGTGGGCCGCGCGGCTCCCTTAATCAGCAGTCTCAGCCCAGATCGCGTTCCCGTTGGACTTACCAGCCTCTCACTGTACGTCAACGCCACAGGCATTGTGACGGGATCGAAAGTGTCATTCAACGGCGGCGCTCCGGTCACGCCAACTTCGATTCAGACTAATCGTTTGCTTGTGTCTGTTCCTGCCTCCGTGTTGGCGCAGGTCGGAAGCTATTCCATTCGCGTTGTCAACAGCTTTGCGGATGGCGGAACATCCGAGCCAAAGAACTTCGTCGTCGCTCCGCGTCCCGTGCTGACGGCCATCACGCCCAGTACGTTCAAAGCGAGCACGGCGAGTGTGACCTTGACGCTGACGGGAGCGAACTTCGAGGCCGGGTCGGTGGTGAAAATCAACGACACGACCTCGGTGACGCCTTCGTTTATCTCCTCCACGAAGCTAACGATCGTGCTGCCGAGCGCGGTCAGCTCCACGGCGGGCTCGTACTTCGCGCGCGTCTTCAATCCGGGATATGCGAATAACTCCGCTCCCGTGCGGTTTACTGTGACGCCTAAGTAAGTTGAGCGGCCGAAAAGGGATCAAATAAACAGCGCGGCGCTTGCCTCAGGTAGGGGGGAGCGCCGCGCTGTTTTATTTCGGCTCGCCGACAACGCCGCAGCGATACTGCGCCTCGTATGCGCTCCAGGCTTTCTTCTCAAAGGTGTCGGCATAAAAGAGATACTGCTGCGCCCAGCCGGCCATCGGTCCAAAGCGATTCCGAATCGTATCGCCGATCAAGGCGTAGCTGTTCTTTGTGAGCGACTTTGGCGCAGCGCCCTGGAGATAGTAACGCTCGGCGATCTGGCGGACATGGGTATCGACGGGGATGGCGGCGTCTTTATCTAGGCAGAAGAGGCAGACGCAATCGGCGATCTTTTCACCGACGCCGGTGAGGGTGAGCAGGGCGGCTTTTGCGTCTTCATAAGGCGCATCGCGCAGGGCAAGCAGCCACGGCGCGCCGCCATGGGCGACGACCTGGCGCGCGGTCGCTTGGAGGTATCTAGCGCGGTAGCCGACGCCGAGGGCTTGCAGGTCGGCGATCTCGGTTTCGGCGATGCGCTCGGGGGTGGGGAATGCGAAGTGCGGCTCGCCAAGCGGGCCGTCATGGCGTTCGCCGAGCAGGCGGCAGAGGCCGTCGATGCCCTTGCGGATGCGATGCAGCGGCGCGGCGGAGGTGCAGAGGAAGGAAAACAGGCATTCGACGGGGTCCTGGCGCAGCACGCGCAGGCCGGGAAAGGCGGCGACGGCCGGGGCGATGTTCGGGTCGGCGCCCAAAAACTCTTCCGTCAATTGCGCTAGATCGACTTCGAGGCGAAAATAGCTTCGGATGCAGGGAAGATCGTTGGGATCGGCCTGGCAGAGAACGCGTCCGTTTTCGAAGTGCAGTCGCACGAGGAAGGGGCGTCGCGTCACGCTTTCCGTCAGAAAGCAGGACCACCAGCGGTCCACATCCTGACGCCAGCGAAACGTCTGGCCGCAGACCACGGTGTGTTCGACGTCGAGCTCCTCCACGGAGCATAGATCGGTAACTTGCATGGCGGGATTTTGGCGGATCGTACGTGTGTTTGTCAAATCCGATAAAAGAGCTGGTTCTTTGGAAACCATTTGTGGGTATGAACCGCTTGTTAAGTAACCGTCACGCAATGTTGCGGTAATTTGCTACGGAGGATAGATTTTTGACTTTTCGAACATATGGCAAAGGCGTGAAAGCCGCCGCATCTTTGATGATCCTTTCGGTCGGTATGACGACCGCTTCGGTGCTCCCAAGCCTCGCGGATGCGGCCCATCCGAACGTCATTCAGCGCCATCCGACCGCAACGGGAGTCGCCGCCGGCGCGGGCGTGCATCATGCTCTGAAAGTTTCGGCGGCGAACAAAAAGCGCCACCATCAGAAGCTTAGCTTCGCTGAGCGCCATCCCACTATGAGCGGCATCGCCGCCGCCGTCGGGACGCACCATGTGATTAAGCACAGCACTCACTAATTGCGTTTCAGCGCAGGCATCGCTCTCACGCTTTGCTGAGCAGCGATGCGCGCCACAATCCCGGCCCGCAGGCATCCGCCTGCGGGCCATTTCACTGTGTGTTATGGTATAATTTGGCATCATTTGTTCCCCAAACCAGGAGACACGCCTTTGATTTCGCGTCCTCGCCTCGCCGCGCTTGCGCTGCTTCCGTGCCTCGTCGTTTCCGCCGGCTGCGGTCATAAAGACCGCGCCGCCAAAGCGCCCTCCGATAACGTTTTCCGGATCGCGATGACCGCAAGCCCCACTACCTTCGACCCGATCATGGTGGAGGATGGCACCACGATCGACATGCTTCAGCAGGTCGCCGAGGGACTGGTGCAGTGGACCCCGGAGAACAAGGTCACAGGCGCGCTCGCCAAGAGCTGGGACATCAGCAAGGATGGCCGCACCTACACGTTCCACCTGCGTGACGGCGTCAAATTTCAGGACGGCAACCCGATGACCGCACAGGACGTTTACTTCTCGCTCAAGCGCGCCTTCAGCAATAAACTTGAGTCGCCTGTGTCGCTGACATATCTTGGCGATATCGTCGGCTCGGATGAGCTGTTCGCCGGCAAGACGACGGAACTGACGGGCGTCAAGGTGATCGATCCGATGACGATCGCGATCACGATCAAGAAACCCAAGACCTACTGGATCTACACGCTGACGTATCCGACTGGCTACATCCTGTCGCCCAGCGAGGCGAAGCTGGATGCGCCCCTGACCGACAAGGACCTGGCGGCGGGCGCGGGCACCGGCCCGTTCCGTCTGACGCAGTACACTACTGACCAGAAAGTGACCCTCGCCGCGAACCCCGCTTACTGGGGCGGCGCGCCGAAGATCGCCGGACAGGATCGCCGGATCGTGATCGACGCCGCAACCCGGCATTCGCTTTATGTGAACGGCGAGATCGATATCGTGGACGAGCAGAAGGGCGATCTGGACACCGACTCGAAGACGCTCAAGGATGAAGTGAAGTTCTGGCCGCGCGCGGCGACCTATTACGTTGGCCTCAATCAAGGAACGTTCCCCGCCTTCAAGGATGTTCGTGTGCGCCAGGCGCTGGCGTATGCAACGGATAAGCAGAAGATCCGCCACGTCGTCCTGCGCGACAACCTGGACGTGGCCGAGGACATTTTGCCTGTCGGCATCCCCGGCGCCGATCCATCGTTCAAGGGCATTCCCTACGATCCCGCGAAGGCGCGCGAATTGCTGGCCGCCGCCGGCTACCCGGGCGGCAAGGGGCTTCCCGCCATCACGATCTCCTATCGGGAATCCTATCCCGATCTGGATAAGACAGTGGACTTAATCCGAGGAATGTGGAAGGACAACCTGGGGATCGACGTGCAGGGCAAGCGGACGCAGTGGACGGTACTTCTCGATCTGGAGCATAAGAACCAGATCGACGCCTATCATATCCGCTGGGCAGCCGATTACCTGGACCCGCAGGACTACTACACGGTTTTGCTGACCACCCACGGTTCCGAAAACCACACTGGGTATTCGAACCCGAAGTTCGATCAGTTGTGTGAACAGGCTGATTCCATGCCCGATGGACCTGGGCGTGTCGCCAAGTACCGTGAGGCGGCGCGAATCGTGGCGGACGAAGTCCCGATGATCCCGCTGTACTATCAGAAGGACATCGAGCTCGTGAAGCCATACGTCCAAAATATCGACGACGGCCTGATGGGACATCTGCCGTATAAAAATTTGACGCTCGCCAAGTAAGATCTCCTCATGGCTCGATTTTTACTTCAGCGTATCGTTCTGGCGGTGGTGTCGGTGTGGGCGATCTGCACCATCACCTTCTTCATCGCCGCCCTTTCTCCCGGCGACCCGGCGCTTCTGGCTGCCGGGCAGCACGCCGATGCGGCGACGCTAGCGCGTATCCGCCATGACTTTGGTCTAGATGCGCCGGTCTCCGTGCGCTATGGACGCTACCTCTGGGGGCTTCTGCACGGCGATCTTGGCCGCTCATTCCTCAACCACATACCAATCACCGACCTGCTGAAGCGCGGCCTTCCCCCGACCGCCATCCTTGCAGTCATCGCGTTGCTGGTGGCGCTGCTCGCGGGCGTGCCGTCGGGAATTGCGGCCGCCCTCAAGCCCAACAAACTCTTGGATCGAGTGTTAATGAGCTCCGTGCTGGTAGGAGTGTCGCTCCCCAATTTTATCCTCGCGCCGCTCCTGATCCTGATCTTCGCCCTCAAACTTGGCTGGCTGCCGGTGGCGGGTTACGGCAACCCGGAAGACTTGGTGCTTCCTGCCCTGGTGCTCGCCGCTCGGCCCGCCGCGCTGATTGCGCGCATGACGCGCTCGTCTATGCTGGAGACTTTGCAGCAGGATTACATCCGCACCGCCCGCGCCTCTGGCCTCCCTCCGTTCAAGATCCTCACGCGCTACGCTCTCAAGAACGCATTTCTGCCCGTGCTGACGGCGGCGGCGACTTCGTTTGGGTACTTGCTTTCGGGATCATTCGTGGTGGAAACGACCTTCACGATTCCGGGCGTCGGAGGCGCTTCGATCATTTCCCTGCCGACACGGGACTACACGCTACTCCAGGGCCCGATCTTGCTGCTCGCCGTCCTCGTCGTCCCGATCAACATGAACGAGGAATTTCTTTATGCGCTGCACGCTCCGCGC
>JAOQAA010000382.1 GCA_025963815.1 Capsulimonas sp. | reverse complement strand
GAAAGTCTGCTCCGATCTGCTTACCCTGAAATATCGAGATCCATGGACCGTCGTCCGATGACCGATACTCGATCTGGAACGATATGACGCGGTTTGCATAGGCCTCTTTGATATTCACGCCATCGATCTGAGTTGGCGTCTTATAATCCCATTGCAGCCACGCTTCCTTTGTTCCCCCGTCCGTCGCCCATCGGGTGGCGTCATTCCCATCAAACGCTTTGTCCGGCCCGTATTCACTGCTGTTTTGATATACGTTGGATGCGGACGCTGCGCCGGCGGCGTAAACACTGTCGATTGGAGCGAGGCGCATTGCCGAGACGGCCAGGGTGAGAGCGATGACGGTGTCGTTCGGATCGTGAGCGGTGGTAGGAACCGTCAGGGTGAGAGCGTTCGCCGATTGCTCGAATGCCGCCGACCCACCGCTAAGGACCGTGGCTTTGACTACGCGCGCCGGCAGGGCCGGTAATTGAATGGCGCTACCCGTCCAATTCAGAACGTGCACATAGACGGTATTGCCCTTACGGGTCGAAGTGTAGTTGGGTGACGGCTTGTACGGGCCGCCGCGTGTGCCGTAAATGGCGTCTCCATGCGTCTTCAGCCATTCGCCGACTCCGTTCAGGATCTCGACTTGGCGCGGCTCGATTCGTCCATCCGGCATCGGGCCGACATTGAGCAGAAGGTTGCCGTCGCCGCCCGCGCAGCTTGCGAGCGCATGGACTACTGTGGAGACGGTTTTCAGTTTCTCATTCGGCTTCCACGCCCACTGCTCGCCCAGGGTCATGCAGGTCTCCCAGGGCGTTGTGTCGTCGTATGCGCCCAGTTCCTGTTCGGGCGTGTAGTAACTCGCGTACTGGGAAAGCAGCTGGCAGTTGCTGTCGTGCGGTCCCAGATCCAAACGGTTGTTGATCAGCATCTTCGGCTGGAGCTTAGTGACCAGCTTGTAAGTGTTTGCCTGATCGTACATCGGGTCGCCGCAATCCCAATCGAACCAGAGCATATCGATCTTGCCGTAATTGCCAAGCAGCTCCTGCAGTTCCGTATGCATTCGGCCGATAAAGGCGGAGTTTTTCTCCGTGCGGAAGTCTGGATCGCGCCAGTCCATGGGGGAGTAGTACCAGCCGATCTTCATGCCCTTCTTATGAGCTGCATCGGCGAGGGCGCCGCAGATATCTTTTTGATACGGCGTCGACGATATGTTGTAGTCGCTGGCCTTGGAGGGCCAGAGCAGAAATCCGTCGCAGTGCTTCGCTGTCAGAACCATATACTTCATGCCCGCGCGGCTGGCGACATCTACCCAGGCGTCCGCGTCGAACTGCGTCGGATCGAACGTTTTGTAGAGATTATCATAGACATCCACGGGAATATTCCCGTTGTTCGGGCAGTGTGGGTTGGAATTGGCGCGGGACCAGCTGATCTCTTGTCCCGTCTGACTGACCGGTCCCCAATGGATGAACAGGCCGAAGCGAGCGTCACGCCACCACGCCATTTTCTTACTTGTCGGCGCCGGGCCGATGGTCTTCTTCTGAGCCGTCGCCGGCGTGGCGTCGAACAGCAATGCGGCGGCCAGCGCCGACAGCGTCAAGAGCTGACCGAGTGGCAGAGTGTGATTTGATATCATAAGTTCATTCCTGACGTCTTGGTCTTGAGTGATCATTGCCTTCGTATGAAGAAAGGCCGTATGTGACTATTATAAGACCTACGGCTTCGTACGGCAATTGCCTCCTTTGAACATCCGTGGTAATATTTGATCATGGGAAAAGAAATAATTCTGGCCGACGCCCCTCTGGAACAAGCGCCGCGTTTGATGCAGAATGGCCCCGCCTCCTTTGGACAAAGCGGCGCGCACAAATATTTTCTCGCCGGATTGTGGCAATTGCATCTCTACCATGACGACGGGGAAATACAGATCACAAATTCAGAATGGTTTGGAGACACGACACTGATTTATCCCATCCGGCCAGGGACTGTGAGTTTTTTGCCGCCGGATACGCACTCCGAATACCATCTGAGCCGGCCGGGGAGTTTTTACTACGCCCACCTGGCTTTGAACGGCTCTCGCGGCGCGGGCGTGCCCGTAATGCAGTACTTAGACCATGATCGAGGCGAGATGGAAAGGCTGTTTGAGGAGGCGATCGGACTATCCGCAACTCGGGAGTGGCGGGCGGAGATGAAGATTTGGGAGTTTGTCTGTCGATTATCTGAGCGGGGTGGTTCGCGCGGCCCTGAAGCGGTGGGAGATCATCCCGCCGTCGCGCGTGCACGGCAGTTTATCGCCCTGCGATTGGACCAGCCAATCGGCGTCCCGGAGATCGCGCACGCGGCCGGGGTCTCGCACTGCCATCTCAATCGATTATTTCACGCGGAGCTGGCGATGCCCGTCAAAAGATATTTGACCCAGCAGCGAATGAGTCGCGCGCGCTATCTGCTGACATATTCCAGCCAGCCCATCAAATCGATTGCGGCCGATGTCGGGATTCCCGATCTGCACTTGTTTAATAAAGTCGTGCGGCGTCATCTTGGAGCGCCGCCGACATTGGTCCGAGAGGAACGGTCTTCAAAATAAAAGCAGCCCACCGAGCGATCGGTGGGCTGCTTTGCTGCATGCAAATAATACTACTTGCCGCGTTCGATCCAATCGCACACGCGGCGGTACGCCGTGGTGAGATAGTCGGACATCAGTTCTTCACGATTGCCGTTGTAGTAGTATTTGACGCGTTCGCCCAGCGGCTCTTCCGGATCGCCGATGGCGTAGGTTGCGATCTCGCGGGGCAGGACCAGTTTGCGGCTGTTGGACTGGTCGATCGCGATAAAATCCGCCTTGAAAATCTTGTCCGTGTCCTTGAACTGCTCGTTCCAGGTCATCGTGACATCGTAGCTGCGGCCGTCGATGCAGTGATAGCTGCTCTTCTTTTCCATATCTCTTCCGTCACCTCGTCGTTTGATAATTGCAAAAAATGGATCGTGTCAGTGCTTGCGCGTTTTCAGCATCACCATGATACAGGGACCGCCCGCGACAAACGATGCTCCGGCGGCTTCGCACTGCGCAATCGCGTTGGCTGACTCCGCGCCGGGCTGCATCCAGAACTTTGTGATCCCACGCGCCAGGGCTTCCGCGATTCCGGCTTCCGTTACTGCGGGCGGCGTGATGAAGACGGCCACTTCGGCGTCAGCAGGCGCGGCGGTAATGCTCGGGTAGCAGGGAACTCCCTCTATGTCCGCAGCGTTAGGATTAATAGGATACACGCTCTTGCCGTCGTTTTTCAGCGCGTGAAAGACGAGGCTGCCGTACTTCTCGGGGTTACGTGAAGCTCCGGCCACGGCGAAGACGCGCGACGTCAGAATGCTGTCGATTTCTTCGATTGTATTCATAAGAGTGCTCAGCGTTTTTCACCGTTATGGTAGCCTTTTTGGGGGCTGATTGTCAAGACGAACGACACGCCGCGTGGTTTGACTTCGCTCGGGCTCGTATGCTATACTTATTGGCGTAAACGCCCGGGTGGTGGAATGGCAGACACAGGGGACTTAAAATCCCCCGGGGAAACCCGTGCGGGTTCGAGTCCCGCTCTGGGCACCATCGTTTTTCGAGTACGGCGCCGGCAGACATTGTTTGTTTCCGGCGCCGATTTTCCGTGCGGACATAAGGACACGATAATGGCGCAGTATGATGTCGATGTGATTGTGATTGGCGGCGGCCCCGGCGGCTATCCCGCCGCGATCAAGGCCGCGCAGCTTGGCGGCAAGGTCGTTTGTATCGATTTCGACCGGGCGGGCGGCACCTGTCTGAACTGGGGATGTATTCCGACGAAGACCATCATCGGCTCCGTCGCTGCCCTGGATCAAGCGAAGCACGCGGCGGATTTCGGCCTGACGCTTGGTGAGGTCGGCTACGACTTCGATAAGGTCATGGCGCGCAAGGATAAGGTTGTCAACACTCTGGTGGGCGGCGTCGAGTACCTGCTGAAGAAGAACAAGGTTCGCTTTATCGGCGGTAAGGGCAAGCTGATCGACGCCCACACCGTGGAAGCAACCGCGCATGACGGCACGGTCGAGAAGATTACCACGGCGTCGATCATCCTCGCCACCGGCAGCGTTCCGGCGGCTCTGCCGATCCCCGGCCTGGACCAGGGCGGCGCCGACTCCGATGTTTTCATCGACAATCGTGAGGCGCGCAAGCGCCGCGGCGAGGGCAAGCTGGGCAGCACGGCGATCTGGACAAGCAACGAAGCGGTTTCGCCGACGGCGCTTCCGAAGCGTCTCGCGGTCATGGGCAGTGGCGCCGTTGGCACCGAGTTCGCTTACGCGTATCGTGGCCTGGGCGCGGAAGTCACACTGATCGAGCTGATGCCGACCATCCTGCCGACGATCGATCCTGAGATTTCAGGCGAACTGCACAAGCTGCTGACGAAGTCCGGTATCAAGATCATGACCAGCACCAAAGTCGTGGCCATCGATGTCGCGGGCCGCAAGCTGAAGTATGTGAGCGAAAAGGATGGCGACGGCGAGCTGGAGTTCGACAAGCTGCTGGTGGCCGTGGGCCGCGCGCCCTACACCAACGGTCTGGGCCTGGAGAACGCCGGCATCGCGATGGATCGCCGTAAGATCATCGCGGACTCGTTCCTGCGCACCAACGTCCCGAACATCTACGCCATCGGTGACGCCGCTGGCGGCGGCCTCGCGCACGTTGCGACCCGTGAAGGCGAAGTCGCCGCTGAGAATGCGATGGGGCACAATGTCGAGATGGATCGCCGCGCGATCCCTGCGTGCGTCTACACCGAGCCGGAGATCGCCGTGACGGGCC
>JAOQAA010000380.1 GCA_025963815.1 Capsulimonas sp. | reverse complement strand
GTCCAGCTTTCCAAAGGTCTTTACCGTTTGATCGATCGCACTTTTGACCGAGACTGCGTCGGACACATCGATCTCGATAAAGATCGCCTTCGCTCCTAGCTTTTCAAGCTCCGCGCGGACTGCTTCGCCTTCATCGACCTGCATGTCGGCGATGGCGATGCTCGCGCCTTCGCGCGCAAAGCGCAGCGCCGTCCCTTTGCCGATTCCGCTCGCGCCGCCCGTGATAAAAGCGACTTTTCCATCCAGCATTCCCATAGAATACAAGCCCCCAGACGCCGCACTGATTGCGGCAGGATTATCGCTGGTTTCTACCCAGAATCCCAGGGCGCTTATTCACTACGTCAATGAGATTTTTTCATGCCGGGATGCGAAGCCAGCCACTCTTTCCAGGTCGTATGGCGCTGGACACTTTTGTGAACGCTGTCGATCTCGGCGAGAACATCCTCGGGCTTCGTCGCCAGCTCCAATTGGGCAAGCTCGATATCTTCGTCGTTCTCAATGCCCAGTTTGTCCTGAACGGCGTCCAGCATTCGCAAAACGCGCGTGACTTCGTGTTCGGTCAGCAGACCGATCTGCAGACTGAGCTCCGCGCGCCGGTCCGCTTCCTCGCTGAGACGGTTCTGGCTGATGAGCACAAATGTGGAAAGGAAGATCGCCTCCAATGACACGACCATCGTGAGCAGACCATAGGGGTATGGATCAAACGGACGGACTCCAAGCTTGCCCGTGTTGAGCGCGATCCAGGCGCCGAACCAGACAATATGGACGTATACAAATAGGAGGCGTCCTGAGAAATCCGTAATGGCGTCCGAAACTCGGTCCGGCGTCTTCCGCGCCTGCGCCGCTTCGATTCGAAGACGGTCGATCGTGTGGATATTGCGCTCGATCACTTCGCAGAGAATGGGGTTGTCGGTGTGGCGTTCACCCGACGGATCTTGATCTTCGATCTTGGACATCTCAGAACTCTCCTTGAATCGCGTTCGCTTGAGAATCGGCAGGTGAATTCGCCTACAGACGCCCTTCCTTCACATTGATACTTGCCGCATCCTTCGCCCCGTCAGTCATACGCGTCCGCATATGGGTGACGCCGTGCAGGACAAAAAGAGGGACGCCTGCGGCGTGCTGGGCTTTGACGCGTTCGAAGTCAATGTCGTCGGCGTCTTCCAAGACGAATGGGGGGCGCTGATCGTCGGCGAGTGTATGAGTTTGAATGCGGTCGAGGTCGAGGCTTTAGACGTGCCGCAGGAAGAATCCATATGCGGGCGTCATGCCGAAATTACGTGGATCTGGATAGTCGGTCTCCTTTTCGGGAGGCGTGACAGCCGCATTCTCCTTTGTTCCTCCGCCTTTGTACCAGATCCGAATGTTGCTCAGGGTCAGATCTTCGACCGGATGTCCTGGAACGCCGGTAACGATCGCACAAGAATCGGGATCGGCGTTATATATGGTGATATCACTGATGCTGACGCGCCGGATCGCGCCGACCGGTACGCCGCTTGGACCACGCATCCGCCGGCCAAGACGGATGTAGATCGGGGCGCTGACCACATCGCGCATGGTGATGTTGCTGATTGAGACGTCTTCCAGCAGGGCTCCGTCCACCGATTCGAGCGCGAGGCCGAGGCAGTGATCGAAAACGCAGTTGGAGATCGTAATATTTTTGAAGCCCCCATTGGATTCCGTCCCGAACTTGATGCGGCCGTTGCGGCTTCCACTTGAAAGCGGTTGATTCGTCCCGTCCAGATAAGAGCCTTCCTTGAAGGCGCTGACCTGGCAGTTGGTAATGGTGACGTCTTCGCAGGAGCGAGCGAAACCAAGGCCATAGGTGCTTTTGAGGCAGATGCCATCGTCCTCTGGGGAGTTGACGCCGCAATTGGAGACACGCACATTGCGGCAGCAGTCAATGTCCATGCCGTCACGATTGGTGTCGATGCGCAGGTTATCGATGGTCAAGTTATCGACGCCGGTCGCCAGAATCCCGAACCAGCCGCCATGCCGTATGGTGAAATCGCGCAGCGTGACGTTGCGGCAGAGTTTGAGGCTGATCGCCTTGTTGCCGGACCCAGCGACATCCTCGTCGCCGCGCACCAGTCCTTTGCCCCAGATCTGTCCAGATCCTATGATCGAGACATTGTCCAAATTTTCGCCGTAAATTAGGCTGTTTCGCCAGTGACAGTGACCGAAGTCCTGATACTTGTTTCCCGCTCCCGGCTCCGGGTCATCGTACTTCGCCTTTTTGGGAGCGGCGGCAAGCAGAGTTGCCCCAGAACCCAGATCGAGCGTGATATTGCTCTTCAAATGAAGCGTGCCGGAGAGATATGTCCCGGCGGGAAAACGCACCGTCCCGCCGCCGGCGCTCGCCGCCGCATCAATGGCGCGCTCGATCGCCGCAGTGTCTTCCGCAACCCCATCGCCGCCGGCGCCGAAGGCGCGGACATCGTAAGCGCCCCCCAAGGGACTGGCGGGAGCCGCCTGTGCAAAGCCTCCCATTGGAGTCAAAGCGGCGGCTAAGACACAAGCTGTCTGGAGAAAGATCTGGCAGGTGAAGCGTCGGGCCTGAACGTGTTTGGGTAACATTTGATCCTCTGGGAATGGGTTCTGTAGACATGTCCGAATGCGATGAGCGAAATCTAGCTGCGTTGAGTATACAAATCGCTCTAATTTCTTGTCAAGTCATTTGCCAAGCGGGCGACTTGGGATAAGAAATCGGTAACAAATCGCCTCTCGGTGCGGGTATGATAAATTATGTCGCTTCATGCTGAACTCCACCG
>JAOQAA010000357.1 GCA_025963815.1 Capsulimonas sp. | reverse complement strand
CGCGCTGCGCTGGCCGCGAAAAACAACGCTGACGGCTCTCGTCGCCAGCGTCATCCCTTGCGGCACGTTCGTGCTGGAAGCTCGGTGGCGGCGTGCGGAGGCCGGACAAGGTTTGCAGGAAAGGAATCCGGCGGCATGAATATGGGGACGCCGCTGCCGATTTGGGAGGCCGGACTGCTGGCCGGCCTCGCCGCCACGGCGATTGATTTTACAATCGCGCGTCTGATGGCGCGCCTTCTCCATGTCCCGGCGACGTTTGCGCCATTCACGGTGCTCCCCATCGCCAGCGGCGGCCTGGGGGGAGCCATGGGCGCCACCGGCGTCTACGCGCTGCTGATCCACGCCGTCCCGCATCCACTGCCGATGATCGGCTCCGTCACCGCGCTCGTTCTGCTGGCGTCGATCTTGCTGCCTCTGCGCCTTCTCAAGTCTCGGCCAAGGCGTACGAACCGGTTCGACGGCGCCACGCCGGCGGTTGTCATCGTCCTGGTCGGGCTGCACACGATCGTCGCGCTGTGCAGCCTTTATGCGATCCATTTCTGGTATCGGGGCGGCTAAGGCGTTCCAAAGGCTCTCAGAAGGGAATCGACCTCCCGAATCTGCCGGTTCCAGAGCTGGGTCTCGAACCAGAGACGCACGCTGATGCTCCCGGCGACGATCAATATCGTTTCCAGGATCTTCAGTGACGTGAACTGGACGTGCGCCAGCAGAACGAAAAAGAGGGTAGCGAAGTAGAGCACCGTGAATAATGCGCCGACCCATTTTTGCGTTCGGAAGCTGGCCGCCGCTTGTGTCAATGCGTCACGAATACTTCGCTCCGGCGGAGCGGGGCGTGCGACGCGCAGCAGGACAAGATTATTGACGATCCCGAATGTCACGACGGCGATCAGCAGTCCGGTTGCTTCACTTTGGCTCAGTGGTGAAGCCAGTCCCGTCAGACAGGCGAACAGCACCACTCCGAAGGCGAGCGACTCGATGATGAGTTTCCGGCTTGTGCGCAGGAATGTTGCGCGCGATTTCACGCGGACCATCGCTTCCAGTTCCGATGGGGTCTTTGCAGGGCCGCCTGTGTCGCCCTGTCGCCACAGTGCTTTGATGTCATCCATTGTTGTCTCCTTCTTGAGCGGCGCGCTCTTTCAACTTGTCTTTGATTCGGCTGATTTTCACGCCGACATGGTTGTCCGTGATCCCAACGATCTCCGCGATCTCTTTGTAGCTGTACTCCTCTAAATACAAGGTGACGATCGCCTTCTCCACCGGGTCGAATGTCGCGATGACTTCATAAAGCCACGCCGCGCGCTCGTTCGCGGCCGAGGCGGGTGATGGGGCGGACCGGTCGATGCTCTCCCAGGGCAGATGACGCCGCCGAAACTGTTCCTTGGGCGACCGGAACGCCAGCACGGCGGCGCTCAGCGCGACCTTGTAGATCCAGGTGGAGGGTTTAGAATCTCCTTTGAACGCCGGGTAGGACCGCCAGAGCTGGTAGACGACATCCTGGAACAGATCCTCGCGGTCTTCTTCGGAATCCCGGTAGATGCGGCAAATCTTATAAATGACGCCCTGGTTCTGCGAGATCAGCGATAAAAAATCAGGCTTCATTGCGCCTCCTTTCCCTATGAGTTGCTGGGAGCGAACGAAACCTTACATGCTCTTCGAAACTCTTTCGGTGGTTTTCCCGTTGTCTGCTTATGAACTTCTTGGGGAGACACACGATGACTATCCGCCGCAGCTTTCTCTTCTTGCTCGCCGCGCTGCTGTATTCCCTGCCGGCGACTCTTCGCGCCGACCCTTTCTATTCTTCCGGGCCAACGCATGGGATCTATCTCGGCGCTGGGAAGATGCTGGATGTGGAATTCACACGGCAGCTGACGCTGCGCGAGGATGTGCGGGAGTATCAGTTTAGCCCTTCGGGCGAGAAGATCGCGTATGTGAGCTATGTGGAGGATCATGGAGAGCGCTACTTCGCCTTGAAACTGGTCGACACCTGGCGCCGTGATCCTGAAGTGAAAACTTTGACCAAACAGCTGGTGGGCAAGGATGAGCCGGATCCACGAGACTTGCCGCGTTTGAGCATCGTGGGCTGGGCGGGCGACGATCGCTATCTTCTGTTCCAGAGAACGGAATTTGCATTGGGGCAAGACACGGCTCTGATTTCACGCCATCTTGAGTCGCTCGATCTCACCGCCGCCGCGATCGATGCAGACAAAATCTCGGTCGACGCGATGGACACGAAGGAGAACCCGGCGTCGCTGGACTACGCCTGGTCCCCCGCGCATGATCGCCTGCTGCTGTCAAAAAAAGTGATTTTTTGGGGACCGCCGCTGCATTACGAACGAAGTAATTTTCTGTATGATCCTTTGACGGGGAAGTTACAGACGGTCACAGTCGATCCTCTCGATGTCCTGCTGGGCTGGATCGACGATACGCATTTTCTGTCGTCTCGTAAGATCAAAGGAAAACCCCCGCTCTATAAGTCATATGACATGGAGAGCGGCGCGGCGGCGAACGCGGCGCTTCCTGACGGCTGGGGGAATGTTCCGGCGCTGGCGCTGGCGGAGACGCATTCCATGGGCGGAACCGTCGATCCGAAGGACCCTTCCCTGGCGCTGAGCGTCACATCTCATTTTCTGCCGGCGCCGCGCGCGAACGATCCCGCGCCGGTTTCCAGCATTTGGCTTCAGCGCAATCCCGGCGCCCCCAAGCTCACCGCTCTGCTCGTGGGCGTCGTTCCCAGCGGCGACGACCCGCAGATCCAGTGGTCGTCGACCGGCAAGGCCGTTGCGTTCATCGCCCACGGCGACGTGTTTTTGACGAGTTTGGGAAGGCGTGATGCGGACACG
>JAOQAA010000074.1 GCA_025963815.1 Capsulimonas sp. | reverse complement strand
TCGAAACCGGGTTCTACAGCGCGGGCGAGTTCCTGCCGACCGAACGCGCGCTGGCCGAGGATCTGCGCGTGCATCGACGCGTGGTGCGCGCGGCGATCGACGAACTGGTGCGCGAAGGGATGATCTCGCAGAAGCCCCACTGCCGCCCCGTTGTTGGACAGTCGGAGGAAGAGACGCAATCGGCAGCCGCCGTTCCTACCCGGGACGCCGGCGCGCTGCCCGCCTCCAATCTGGTCGCCCTGATCATGTGGCACGGCGGCGGCCGTCTAGAGCGCGCCGGCACCTCCCAGGCCCGCGTCTTCTGGGGCGTCAACGATCAGCTTGCCGAGGCCAATTATCACGCCGTGTTTTTAGACCTTGGACGGCAGCCCGGGTCGGAAGAAGAAACGGCGGAGTGTGAAGCCGCCCAGCTAAACTACGCCCTGGAACACGGCTTTGGCGGCGTCATTTTTTACCCCTACGCTTACCGGAGCAACCGCGATCTGGTGAAACGGATCGGCCGGCGCATTCCCGTCGTAATGCTCGACCGGGTCATCGGCGGTCTGGATGTCAACTTTGTGGGCGTCGACAACTACAGCGCGATGTTCGAGATGACCACGCACTTGCTGGCCCAGGGTCATCGCCGCATCGCGTATATCACGAAGAACGAACCGATCCACCCGGTGCAGGACCGCCTGCAAGGGTATATCGGCGCCGTGCGCGGCGCCGGCGCTCCCGAGATGGTTGTCACCATCCCCTCGACCGATAACCTGAATGAACCGTGGCCGATTGTCGACGCCATGTTCCGTCTGCCGGTGGGAGAGCGTCCCACGGCGGCGGTCTGCTTCAACGACTACACCGCCGTGAATGTCGCCGCGCACCTGGAGAAACTGGGGCTTATGGTCCCCACCGATGTCGCGGTCACGGGCTTCGACAATATCATCCAAACGCTCCCCAGTGGACTAGGCCTCACAACGATCGCGCAGCCCTATGAGGAAATCGGCCAGCGGGCGGCGCAGCTCCTGCTCAGCCGCCACAAAAATCCCCTCGCCGCCACCGAGTTTGTCGAGATGCCCTCCCAGCTGATCGTCCGCGACAGCACCCCCGATCTCAATCTTCCGTAGGTTTTCGCGCGCTGCTCGGGGTTTGGCCATACTTCGTAAGAAAGACATGATGGAAGCGGCGCACCGATCCGAAGCCGGCTTCGAGCGCGATGGCCAGAATTGTGCTGCTGGTTTCGGTCAATGCCCGATAGGCGTAGTTGAGTCGGCGCTCCGTAATATATTCGGTGATCGTCATGCCGTACGCGCTATGAAAGAGTGAGGACGCATAATTGGGATGAACACCGGCGTGCTTAGCCACATCGGCCACCGTGACGCTTTCCCGATAATTCGTGGAGATGAACATCGTCATCTTTTCCAGTTTGTCCCATGGCGTCGCCTGATCCTCGGGGACAGGAATGTTGTCGCCCCAATGGAAAAGCTGAAAGCTCTTTACCGGCAGTGGTTTGCCCCCTCGTGAAGCGGCGGACTTCGCAGCCATACCCGCCGCCATCCGGCGAAGCCGGCCATGCACTTCCGCGTAGAGCGATTCGATCTGATTGGCGTCCAGCGCCGCCACGTCTTTCATCCACAGATCGAACTGCGTTTCGTCCAGCAGTTTGCGGTCTGGGTTGTCCTCAATCAAAAGCTCTCCACGAAATAGCCGCGAGACAAAATCTTTCGGCAGATCCCATTGCAGAAACTTCGCCATCGGGAGATGCATTCCATAGACGAAGGATCCCTCGGTCGTATCCATACATCGGTGCGGAACCAGGGCGTAAAACGCCGCCAATTGCCCGGGTTCGATACGATAGGACTGCATGGGGAAAAGTTCGGTCATGTAGCCGCGGATGACATAGATGAGCTCAATACTGTTATGCACATGCAGCGCATAGTCGATATTCGGTTTCCCCATATAACCCTTGAGGACGCCATAAGATTCTTCGACGCCTATTTGGATCGACATTTGCGTTGACTCCTACTTGATATTATGACAGCGATGAATTCTCATGTCCGTGAAGGAGATAATGGCGCGACGCTATCCCCACCATCGCTTATACTATCAACGTGTCTTAAAGAAACGTCGAAAGGTTAATCTTAATTATGAAACGCACTCAAGGATTTACTTTGATTGAACTACTCGTTGTTATTGCTATTATAGCAATTCTTGCAGCCATTTTGTTCCCTGTCTTCGCAAAAGCTCGTGAGAAGGCCCGTCAGATCAGCTGCGCGTCCAATATGAAGCAGATCGGCCTGGGGCTGATTCAGTACAACCAGGACAATGACGAGCGCATGCCGTGCGTCGACAATCAGAATGGCGGCCCGATGCCGCCCGACGCCAATGGGGTTCCGCCGACATGGGATCTCGTCATTCAGCCCTACGTCAAAAACCTCGCCGTCCTGGGCTGCCCGGACGACAGCCTGTCCGCCACCTACGATATCCTGGGGTATGGAAAAGCCGTACGCGGATCTTACTCCATAGCGCGCGATATGATGGACACAAGTGGCGTGGGCATCACTCTGGCCCAGATCGCGGCTCCATCTCTCACGGTCATGAATGTGGAGCGGGGACGATGCGCCGACAGCGTCGCGCATTGGGGATACTGCGCGACCTCCGGAAACTTCGGCCCGGATATGAACCAATCCGCTGCGCAGTTCGGCTGGCGTCATGTCAGCCGCAACTCCGCCAATTTCCTATTCACGGACGGCCACGTGAAAAGCGTGAACTGGAGCACGGACCTCTTTCATTATCCGCAATTCCCCGGTTACGAATATGGAATCGCCGATGGCGGCGGACACTATGGCTCATACGCCAACCCTTGGAACGCCATGCCGCAGTAGACGGAACGTTCAGTCGTGATTTCGACAAGATTGGAGGAATCAATTTATACAAGGAAGAATGGGATCGGTATTATGAAGCTCTGTTTGGCGTTTGGTTTGAGTGCGGCGGCTGTTTATCTGAGCTTCGCCAATCATGTCGGTCCCACTTCCCGCATTCCGCCGCCGCCGCCCACGCCGATCGTGGCTTGGCGCTGGATCCCTGACGAACAGGCGCCCGGGAACGCCGCCACGATGGCGTCTCCGGATGTGGACGATCGGGGCGCGGGCTGGCGCGATGCATCGATCGGGGAGGATCTCTTTCATGGCCGGCTCGGCTACGCCTGGTGCCGAACGACCTTACCCGTTTTCAAAACTCCGCCGCGACGCATCCACTTTGAGAGTGTCGACGACAACGCATCCGTGTACCTCAACGGCAAACTTCTCATCCGTCATAAGATTTGGAACGATGCATTCGACGCACCGGTCGGAACGGACTGGCGGGCAAATGGTCCAAACGTGCTGGCGGTCCTGGTGGAGAATACGGCCGGCGCGGGAGGAATCCTGGGCCCAGTTCGCGCCGAGTTCGCCGATCCGATGGAGCTTCAAGGCGGCGTATTTTCCGTGAAGATCGATCCGGTGACCGGCGGCTTGAGATCCATCACCAACCGTTCAGACCCCGCCGGCATGAACTGGGTCCACGGCGGCTCCCAATGGGGCGTCGGCTGGGTACGCGACGGCAAACAGCATCTCGACTGGAAGCTCGCCTCCGCGCCTCGTCTGCTTCCGGGCAATCTCTGCACGGCCGATTATCAGGCGGGTCCGGTTCGGATCGCCGTGCGGCGAACGATCACGCCGCAGGGCCACATGGATGAGTCCTACACGATCACCAACCCAGGAACGAAACCGATTTCGCTGGCCGAGGGGGATCTTGGCGTCCGTAGCCCCTTCAACGACAGCTATGCCGGCGGCGCTCCGGCCTGCGTCACCGGCCGTTGCAACGCGCACATCTGGTGCGGCGGCGGATCCGCCTATGTCTGCGCCACACGCATGGGCGCGGCGGCGCCGCATCTGGGCCTGGTTCTGACAAGCGGCGCCGTGACGGGCTACACCATCGACGGCGCCTACAACAGCGACGACCGGGGATTGATCTCTCTCAATCCTTCGGCGATGACGCTTGCTCCGGGGCAAAGCCGCACGATCTCCTGGACCCTCTTTTGGCATCGTGGCTGGAGCGATTTCTTCTCCCAGGCCGCGAGAATCCCCACGTTCCTGCGGATGGAAGCCAGCCGTTATACTCTTGACAAGGGCGAAACGATCACGATCACGGCGTCGGGTAATCTCCATGGCGCACACCTCTCCGCTGATGGAGCAGCATTGTTGGTAAAGCAAACGTCCGCCGGACTTAAGTGCGCGTACCGTCCCACTCACCTGGGCGAGCATAAAGTGCGATTGACGGCGGGCGGACGCGAAACTTTCCTGCGAGTCTTCGTCACTCCCAAGCCTATGGATCTCATTCAAAGCCGCGTCCTGTTCATCGTGCGCCATCAGCAGCGCAATGCGCCGGGAACTCCGCTCGACGGCGCATATTTGGCTTATGACAACGAGACGAACGAGCAAATCCATGAAGATATCAACGATCACAACGCCGGACGCGAGCGCGTGGGCATGGGATGCCTGATCGCCCGCTATCTGCTGACCTGCCGCGATCCCCAGATTGTCCAGGAACTGCGCGCCAGTCTAGACCGTTACTATGCGTTCGTCAATCGAGAATTGACCGACGAAAATGGGATCGTCTACGGCGGCGTCGGGCGCAGCGACGTGGGACGGCTTTATAATTACCCCTGGGTCGCGGAACTCCATGTCTTGATGTACCAGGTGACGCACGATGCTGTGTCGCTGCGCCGCTTTGTACGCACAATACAAACGCTCTACAGCCGTGGAGGGACGGGGTTCTACTGCATCGGCCTTCCCATCACCGAAGCGCTCGCGCAGCTCAAATCGGCGGGAATGACTTTGGAGCGTCAGGCGGTTCTGGATGAGTTCGTCAAACACGCCGATCAGATCGCGAAAAACGGGGCCAACTTCCCCAGCAGCGAAGTGTCTTACGAACAAAGCATCGTCGCGCCCGCCGTTCAAATCCTGGCGGAGACTTATCTGGCGACGCATGATGCGAAGTACCTGAGCGCGGCAAAGTCGATTGAGCCTCTGATGGATTCTTTCAACGGTCATCAGCCGGACTATCACCTGAGCGATGTGGCGATCCGGCATTGGGACGATTACTGGTTCGGCAAGTCGCGCCAGTACGGCGATACGTTTCCGCACTACTGGACGACGATCACCGGGGTCGCATTTCACGATTTGGCGCTCGCGACCCACGATGCTTCGGCGCGGAAGCGAGCGGAACGGATCGTCCAGAATAACCTCTGCTCCTTCCGGCCCGACGGCCGCGCCTCCTGCGCCTATGTTTACCCTCGGGAGATTGACGGAAATCCCGGTCAGTTCTTTGACGCGTGGGCAAACGATCAGGATTGGGCGCTGGACAATTATCTCATCGTTATGCATTCGCAAAATTAGGCGCATTTCGAAATAATGGCTGAGCGTCTTCAGGCGCAATCTCGTGTTGGTCCCTTAATGCCTGGCGCCTAATCACCACATGGAGCGAAATAAGTGGTACAATAACAGATAATCCGCCGCGTACGCGGCATGATCGACGTTTTCAGCGGTTATCTGAACACTTATGGCGCTGCGACTATGAACATCAAGACGTTTGACGCTTCCCTTCCCAACACCCCTCCCGCCCTTACGCGCGGATCATTGCGGGCGGTCGCGGCCCTGCGCGAGCGGATCGAAACCGGGTTCTACAGCGCGGGCGAGTTCCTGCCGACCGAACGCGCGCTGGCCGAGGATCTGCGCGTGCATCGACGCGTGGTGCGCGCGGCGATCGACGAACTGGTGCGCGAAGGGATGATCTC
>JAOQAA010000325.1 GCA_025963815.1 Capsulimonas sp. | reverse complement strand
CCACTTACCCCTACCATCCGATCCGGATCATCAACAAGGGCACGAGCGGCAATACCGTCCGCGACCTCAAGCGCCGCTGGCAGGCCGACGTGATCGACCTCCAGCCGGACTTCGTCTCGATTATGATCGGGACCAACGATGTCTGGCGTCAGTTCGATTCGCCCAAGCAGGTCGATTCCCATGTTTACATCGAAGAGTACGAGGCCACCCTCAATGATCTGATCGCCCGGACCAAATCGTCCGACGCCGTCGTGATTCTGATGACGCCTTTTTACATCGAGTCCAACCGCGACGACGCCATGCGCGCCCAGATGGACCGTTACGGCGAAGTCGTCAAACGCCTCGCCCTCACCCACGACAGTGTCCTCGTGGACACCCAGGCGGCCTTTGACAGCATCCTCAGCCACATCTACTCCGCCACCATCTGCTGGGACCGAGTCCACCCAAACAAGATGGGACACATGGCGATCGCCCGCGCATTTCTAAATGCGGTGGATTTTGAGTGGTGATCGGCCCTCACCCTCGTTCCCTCTCCCGGAGGAGAGGGATGTCCAAAGATCAAGGCCCAAACGTTGCTGCGCACAAGGCGCTCAATTCGTTTGGGCCGATTGTTTTTCGTCTCAGGGTTACGAGAACCACGTTTTGGCTTCGACCCTTGGACATCCCTCTCCTCCGGGAGAGGGAACGAGGGTGAGGGCTTAATTTCGCCCCAGCCTCGCCGCCAGCAGGCTGACCCCTAAACACAATCCCGTACTGAGCAGCACGAAAGCCTTCACCTTCGCGTCATCCCCGACGAGAACGGCGTCGTAGATGGCGAGCGGCATCGTCTGGGTGACGCCCGGCGTGTCTCCCGCCACCATCAGCGTGGCGCCGAAGTCGCCCAGAGCGCGGGCGAAGGCGAGGGTTGTCCCGGCGAGGAAGCCGGGCCAGGCGAGCGGGATGAAGATAAACCGGACCAGCGGCCAGCCCGACGCGCCGTCGGTGCGCGCCGCCCCGACGACATCCGCCTCCACCGCCGCCAGCGCCACCCGCGCCTGACTGACAAACAGCGGCAGGCTCGCGATGCACGCCGCCACCGCCGCCCCTTCCCAGGTGAACACCAGTGAATGCCCCGTCAGGTGTTCATACCATGTCCCCACCACGCTCCGACGCCCCAAACCGACCAGCAGCGCATACCCGAGCACCGTTGGCGGCAGCACCAACGGCAGGTTCACCACGCCGATGGCGAAATCCCGTCCCCAGAACCGGGCGCGCGCGAGCGGCCAGGCGATGAGGGAGCCGAGGAGGATGGTGAAGACAGTGGCGAGGCCGGCGACGCGCAGGGAGAGCCAGAAGGGGGACCAGTCCATTTAGTACGCCCCGCGATTGTGAATGGAATTGGTAGTGTTGCAGGCGTAAAGAAGCCGGCGGTTGAAACCGCGCCTGAAAGAGCGCAGAAACCCACCTGCGCGGGTTACATATTTGATGGCGGGCGTATCAATGATACCGTCAAGGACAATGTAGTCCACGTAGGTGGACTTCTGCGCTCTTTCAGGCGCGGTTTCAACCGCCGGCTCCTGACTGCTCATATTATTTCTTCTTACTTCTTCGCCTTCACCACACTCGGCGCCAGATACCCATACTTCTTCCAAATCGGCTTCGCCGCCGGCGACACCAAAAACGTCAGAAACGCGCGCGCTTTTGGGTTTACCGCGTCACGCTTCACCAGCGCCGCGCTCTGAGCGATGGGGGAGTGCAGCCAGTCGGGAACGATGACGTATGGGTCTTTCTTGTCATCGATTACCAGTGAGAGGGCTGTGAGGGCTACATCGGCATTACCGCTTTGGGCGTATTGTAATGCCTGTCCAATGTTCTCCGCCTGCACCAGACGACCGGTGACCGTCGTGTAAGTATTGGTCAAAGAGAGTTTCGCCGCCGCGCCATAGGGCGCGAGGTCAGGATTGGCGATGGCGATCTTGGCGTACTTCGGATCGCTGAGATCCTGGATTTTCGCCGGATGGTTCGGCGCGTCCGCGCGGGACCAGATCACGAGACGCCCGATGGCGTAGGTCTCCTGCGTGCCTGCGACCAGCACGCCGCTTTTCAAAAGCGAATCGACAGTCGAGGTATCTGCGGAGACGAAGACATCGGCGGGGAGGCCCTGCTCGACTTGCTTCGCCAGCAGCTTGGTCGATCCGAACGTGACCACGACCTTGGTCCTCTGCTGCTTTTCGAACGCCGGGACGATCGCCTGTGTGAATACTTTCTGCAAGTTCGCCGCCGCCGCCACATGCAGATCCTGCGCCCGCGCGGCGCCCGCCGCCAGGAGCAGTCCCAGTATCGCCGCCATACCCAAATACCTAACGCGCAAGAAGCACCTCCGTCGATTTGATCAATGCAAACGCTGTTACCCCGACATTCAGGCCCAGACGCTCCACGGACGAACGCGTAATCACCGAGACGATCTCCTGACCGCCCGGCAGTTCGATCGTCACCTCACATAACACGCCGTCGCCGTCGATCGATTTCACCACCCCGTGCAATTGATTGCGCGCGCTGATACGCACCTCCGGCGCCGGCTCGACGCTTCGAGCGCTTTCGAGCGGCGCATTCCCCAGCACCTGCCGGATGCGCGCGACGGCTTCCTCGTCGTAAAGACGCCAGCCGCGCCAGTCCCGTTCGGCCATGGGGATCCGTCCCGATTTCTCCCACAGGGCAAGGGTCTTGGGCGTGATTTGCAGCATTTGCGCCACCTGGGCGCGGGTCAATTTGATACTCATGGTGATAGACTGTCTGGGTAAAGTATACCCGAGGACGAATGCTTGTACTTCCCAAGATTTTATGCGACAATGAATGTTCAAATGTTCACTCTCACGACCCCGCGACTGCTGCTGCGCGATCTGCGCCTGGAGGATTGGGAGGCGGTCCACCGCCTTCACGCCGATTCGGATGTCCAGCGCTATATGCTGCCCGGCCAGGGTACGGAGCGCTATACGCGACGCTTTGTCCAGGTCTCGATCGAGCATGCGGCGCAGGCGGTGCGGACATTCTTTGGGCTGGCGCTGATCCGGCGCGAAGACGGCGTGCTGATCGGCACCTGTGTCCTGGGCGCTACGGGAATACGGCGGCAGGGCGCACGCGTCGGCTGGACGCTGGGCAAGGCGTACTGGGGCCATGGCTACGGCACTGAGACCGCGAAGGCGCTGGTGGACTACGCGTTCGGGACGCTCGGTGTCACCCAGATTTACGGCGAATGCTTCACCGGCAACATCGGATCGCGACGCGTGATGGAGAAGGCGGGCCTGACGCTGCGCCCCCGCTCACTGTGGGCCGAGTACGCCGCCGGCCTGCGTTACGGCGATCTGCGGCCCATGCTGATCTACGCGCTGGATCGCCGCGCGTGGAAGCCGTCCGGCGTGCTCCTCTCTGATTCTGGGAAACCGCCCGGCGCTCGTCTCTCCGATTCTGGGAAGGCGTCGCCCGATCAGGTACAATAGGCAAATGGCAATTCCCACGATCAAGCTTAAGCCCCAGCGGCCGGAGCGTCTCACCCATCCCTGGATCTTCGACAATGAAATCGGCGCCGGCCCAGGAGCGGGCTTCACCAACGGCGGCCTTGTGCGCGTTCTGGACGCGCGCGGAAAGACGCTCGGTGTGGGCTATCTCAATAGCCAGAGCAAGATCGCCGTTCGATATTTGACGCGCAAGAACGTTCCTGTTGACGACGCCTTCTGGCGCGCCCGGGTTCAGGCCGCGTTCGATTACCGCGCCGCGCGCTATGCCGCCGACGGCGGCGCCCCTCCCGCCTATCGATTGATCCACGGCGAATCCGACGGCATTCCCGGTCTGGTCGTGGATATTTACAAAGACTACGCCGTCGCGCAGTTCCTCGCCCTTGGCCTGGAGCCCTGGCGCGAAGCGCTCGTCACCGCTATCGCCGAGATTACCGGCGTGCGCGGCGTCTACGAGCGTTCGGACAGCAACGTGCGAAAACTCGAAGGCCTGGAAATGCAGACCGGCGTGATCTGGGGTGAAGCGCCTCCAGACATCGTCGAATTCGAGCACGACGGCTCCATTCTACTGGCGGACGTCAAGACCGGCGGCAAGACAGGTCTCTTCCTCGATCAGATCGACAACCAGCGCGCCGCCGCCCGCGAAGCCGTCGGCCGCACGGTTCTCAACTGCTTCTCCTATACCGGCCTCTTCAGCCTGCGCGCCGCCCGTCTCGGCGCAAAGAGCGTGATCGATGTCGAAAGCAGCGTTCCATTTAACGCCGTGAACGCCCAGCAGTGGGAGCGCAATGGCCTGGACGTTCCTCACGAGATCGTTGCGGAGAATGTGTTCGATTATTTACGAGCCCGCGATCGGTTCGCCGACAAGTTCGACATGATCGTGCTGGACCCGCCCGCCTTCACCAAGAATCGCGCCAGCCGCGACGGCGCCATTCGTGGGTACAACGAGATCAACCGCACCGCGCTGCACTGCCTGCGCCCCAACGGCGTTCTGGTCACCTGCTCCTGCTCGCATCACCTGAGCACGGCGGAATTCCGCGAGATCGTGGAAAGCTCCGCCGCCGACGCCGGCCGCAGCCTGCGTCTGATCGCCCAGCGCGGCCAGCCGGCCGACCACCCCGTGCTGCTCTCGGCCCCCGAGAGCGAGTATTTGAAGTGTTTGATCTTGGCGGTAGATTAAGAGGCCTATCCCCGCGCTTCGCGCGACCCCTCCCGCCTGCGGGAAGGGTGAGTAAGATTGCCTCTTACGAA
>JAOQAA010000314.1 GCA_025963815.1 Capsulimonas sp. | reverse complement strand
ATTCGCGGGAACTTCAGCGGCGCCGCTTTCCAGGAGCGTCAGGGAACAGTTATCCGCCCATGGCGGATCGTCCGGAACCGGAGGAATGCGCAGGAACGCCTCGATCAAGCGGCCGACGACGTCCGAGTGCGAGACGATCAAGAGATGCTCGTCCGTGTCACCGTACTCAGCCTGGAGGCTGTCCCGGACTTTGACGGCGCGGGCATAGACAATGTCGTCGTTCTCGAACTCCTGCGGCCACCAGACATCGTCGCAGCCGTTCACGGGGTCGATGTCCACGAAGGGATACTGCTTTCGGATTTCGGCCGGCGCCAGGCCGGGAAACTCTTTGTAAGCGGGATAATTGGCGGAAAAATATTCGCAGACTTGCGGATACAGATGCGCCCGCGCGCTGGCGCTCAGGCAATACGGAGCGATGGTCTGGAGAGTGCGACGGAGGGGAGATACGTAGATACGGCCAATGCCGAGCGTCTTCAGATGTTCGCCGGTCCGCTGCGCCTGCTCCTCACCGAGCGGCGTGAGATCACTGTCGAGGTTGTCGGTCAGTCCCGCGTTATTCTGGGATTGGCCGTGCCTTAAGAGAAAAAGCTTCATATTAGGCAGTATACCCGGAGGCCGAAAAAAGGCGCCCCGGAGCGGGGCGCCTTGAATTGCGAGCTTACTTGCCGGCGGTGGATGTTCCGCGCATGATCGATTAGAGCTCCGCGGAGTTACGAATGACGATCTTGCGGCCGGAGAAGTCGATATGTCCCTGGCGCTTGAAATCGTTCAGGATCAATGTCGTGGTTTCCCGGGTGCTGCCGATCATGTTCGCCAGCTCTTGATGGGTGAACTTGGCCTTGATCAGTGTGCCGCCGCGGCTGGTCTTGCTGCCGTACTCATCGTTCAATCGAAGCAGCAGCTTCGAAAGTCGCTTGGGCACTTCCAGGAAGACGAGGTCGGCGACCGTTGCCTCCGCCTGTGAGCGGCGATCGGCGATCAGCTTCATCATCTCCATGGCGGCGGCGGGCGTCTCGTTCAGTGCAGCGATAATATCATTGCGACGGAATACACAAACCAGGGAATCTTCCAGCGTTTCCGCCATCAATTCGTAGGGCAGATTTTCCGCGAGTAAACCTGTTTCACCAAAGATTTGGCTGCCTTCGATCAGTCCCAGGGTGACCTCTCGGCCTTGCTCGGAGACACGGGACACTTTGACGCGGCCAGAACATAGCAAGAATAAAAAATCACCGGCTTGATCGGCGAAATGAATGACTTGACGCCGGCGGTATTGACGCTGTTCGGCAATGCGCTCCAGGCGTTTTTGCGTCTCCTCCGGCAATGCCGCGAGGACGGGCACTTGCATGAAATATGGTATTAATGGGCTCAATATTCTTTCCTTCTAGATTGCTCGTCAGGGTTAGAACGACGTGGTAAACAACACAGAGACTGCCTGCTTACGAACGAAGTATACCATACATACGTTAAGAGATCAAAGATTCATCCCACAAAATCCGGCGAATAGGAGAAAAACAGGTATATATTCGGTTAATATGTGCAAATAAAGACGAAAAAACCGAAAGAAAGCGCTTTTATGGGGGCCAAACGTGGTCTGCGCCACAAATAATAGGCTTGTGCGGACAATAGGTCAAGGGGGGATTTATTGACGGCTTGAGCGGTGGGAACGCTTGCTAAGGGGCGGCCCTAAAATCTCCTGCATCACAATGGCGGAGACCAGGCTGTTCCGGTCGCCGAGTGGCAGGGAGATCTTAGACGATCGGGCTGGGGCGGCGGGAGCCGGCGCCGCGATTCGGGCGGTCGGACGAGGCGCAGCCTGAGCTCTTGGCTGCGGGGGCGCGACGGGAGTTTGCGAAGGATAGGACGCGTAAGGCGGCGCGGGCGGAAGCGCGCCGTATGAAGCAGGCGGGCGACCATAAGGCGCTGGGTAGGGAGGCGCCGGGGGCGCCGCTTGGCCGTATTGCTGGGGATACCCAGGGGCTTGTCCGTACTGCTGCGGAAATCCGGGCGCCTGCCCATATTGCTGGGGGAATCCAGGCGCTTGTCCATACTGCTGCGCAATCGCGGGCGGAGGCGTGTACTGCGGCGGCATGTATTCCTGCGGCGCTGCGGCGGGCGGGGCGTACTGCTGCGGATATCCCGCCGCCTGCCCATACTGCTGCGTGGGAGCCGGTGTTTGGCCGTACTGCTGCGGCGTAGCGGGCGCTTGGCCGAATTGCGATGGCGTTCCGGTCTGCTGGCCGTAGAGGGGTGCGCTGGCCGATTGCTGGCCGAATTGCGGCGCCGTCGGCGATTGCTGGCCGAACTGTGGAGCTGTTTGCTTTTGCTGTCCGTAGACCGTGGCGGCGGGCGCTTGCGGCCGGCCGTACAGAGGACCCGCGCCGTCGATCGGAGGAGCAGGCGTGGCGAGGCGAGGCGTCTGGCCGTATCCAGGGGGCGGCGTCCCCTGAGTTTTGAAGCCTGACTGTTCTTTCACTGCGGACTTAAAGATCGCCGCAACGCCTTTGACGAGCCATATGATGACCGCAATGACAAAGACGATCGCTTCGTAATGCATCGCTTGACTCCTCGCCTGCCCCTGGTCCTCTCGACGTTACGACTGCGCGCCCGTGGACGCGGATGGCCCGCTCTCGGCGTCGCCGGCGGAGAGCTTGCTGATGCCGCTGCGCATATCGGTGTCCGCCTGGAGGTTACGCATGTTGTAGTAGTCCATCACGCCCATGCGTCCGGCGGCGAGCGCCTCGGCGATTGCGATCGGGATCTGCGCCTGGGCTTCCACGACTTTCGCCTGCATCTCCTGCGTGTACGCCTTCATTTCCTGCTCGCGCGCCACGGCCATGGAGCGCCGTTCCTCGGCCTTCGCCTGCGCGATCTTCTTGTCCGCCTCGGCTTGATCGGTCTGAAGGCGGGCGCCGATGTTTTGGCCGACGATCACGTCGGCGATGTCGATCGAAAGGATTTCGAACGCCGTGCCGGCGTCCAGCCCTTTCGCCAGAACCGTTTTGGAGATGCTGTCGGGCCGCTCCATAACGTCCTTATGCGTATCCGCCGAACCGATGGTGGTGACGATGCCTTCGCCGACGCGCGCCAGAACGGTCTGCTCGCCGGCGCCGCCGACGAACTGGTCGATGTTGGCCCGGAGGGTGATTCGGGCGAACGCCTTCATCTCGATACCGTTTTTCGCGACGCCCGCGACGACCGGGGTCTCGATGACCTTCGGATCGACCGACATGCGAACCGCTTCCAATACGTTCCGGCCGGCGAGATCGATCGCGGCGGCCTTTTCAAACGACAGTGGGATCTGCGCGCGGTGCGCGCTGATCAAGGCGCTGACAACACGGTCGACATTGCCGCCGGCGAGATAGTGCGTTTCCAGTTGGTTGACATTGACAGGCACACCCGCCTTCACGGCGGCGATCAGCGGACTCACGACGCGGTCCTGTGGGACTTTGCGCAGCCGCATACCGATGAGGCTGCCCGGGTTCACGCCTTCGACGCCCGCCGCGCGCGCGTTGATCCAGAGCGGCACTGGGACGAATTTGAGAAAGAGCGACAAGAGAACAAGGGCGACGATAAACACAACAGCCAGCACTACTAAGTCCATGTGGAACGCCTCCATGCGCGAATTCAATTCGTGATGTCTTGAGTATACCAGGGGAGCAGTCAATACAGACGCTTATTTTGACCGTGAGCGCCGGTTACCGCAGACGCGCATCGATATTATTGGATTGGATCGACATTTGAACGATTTCGAGGACATTGACGCCTTGAAGATCCAGAGCGGCTGCTTTCTGAAACGACAGTGGGATATGAGCACGGTGAGCGCAGATCAAGGCGATGATTACGCCTTTGACGCTGCCGCCGGCGAGATAGTGCGTCTCGAGTTGATGGACGTTCACATCGACGCCTGTTTTCACGGCCGCGATGAGTGGGTTCACAATCTGCGCCGGCGGAACTTTGCGCAGACGCATCCCGATCAAGGCCGCGAGGCTGACGTCCTCAATACCCGCCGCGCGGGCGGTGATCCATTGTCCCACGGAGAGAAATTTGAGAACCAGGATCACCACCACGGGAACGAGGATCAGCAGCGCGATATGGGGCACATAAATGTACATCGTTTATTCCAGCGTTGCGATCAGCCTTGGCGTGAAGTTCAGACGGTCGCAGGCGACGCAAAGGGCGCGCATGCCGCGCCATTCCTCGGGAGGCGTGGACTCGTTGCCGCCCAGATGTAGATGTCCATAGAGAATGGTGGAGACGCCATGCGCCGCGAGCACCTCGGCGAAGGGGAGGATTGGTGGATAGTGGATCAGCGCAATTTTGATCTCACAGTCCTTGACGGCTTCCAGTCGTTTGTTCAGACGGTGGATTTCCCGCGCCACGATCTTGTCGCTCTGCGCCTTCTCTTCCGGCGTGATGATTCCGTTGGGGAGCGCCCATCCGCGCGTCCCGGCGACGCCGATCTTGCCATCCTCCGAAACGAACGGCGTGTCATGCAGTCCGGGATAATTCAGCGGTCGGTCCGAGTCCCACCAGTAATCGTGGTTGCCCTTGCAGAGCACTTTGATTCCAGGCAGCGCGCTGAGCCACGCAAGATCCATCTCGGCCTGCGGACGGCGCATCGCCCACGACAGATCGCCCGGCATAAGCAGCAGGTCGTGTGGCTCGATCACCGCGTGGCAGTTCTTCGCGATCCGGGCTGGATGGTCGCGCCAGTGGTCCCCAAAAATATCCATCGGCTTGGGCTGCGCGAACGACAAGTGCGTGTCCGCGAGGCCCCAAATTCGTCGCATAAATGAGAGTATACCCTGTGTGGCGTTTCTGTTCATATTGACACGCCTGCGCTCCATCCGTATACTCACCCTGTGAGGAAATATCTATGTCAG
The DNA here is from genome assembly GCA_025963815.1 of Capsulimonas sp. Taxonomy (GTDB): domain Bacteria; phylum Armatimonadota; class Armatimonadia; order Armatimonadales; family Capsulimonadaceae; genus Capsulimonas. The sequence goes on along the minus strand of JAOQAA010000314.1, from coordinate 2,080 downwards.
CATCCACGGCTCCGCCGAAAGGCCCTCCGGCCGTGACGAATACCGACGGCGGTTCTCAGTCCGGCGGCGTGCAGCGCGCGGCGATGACGGTGGTGGCGTTTACGCTGCTGTCTCGGATCATCGGGATGGTCCGTGATATGGTGATCGCCTATCAATTTCCGGTCGGCGTGGACACGGACGCCTCTGTCGCGGCCTTTAAGATCCCCGACCTGATGACCTACTTGATCGCCGGCGGCGCGCTCTCCTCGACCTTCATTCCCGTCTTTAGCGAGTATCTCAACAACAAGAACGAAAAGGGCGCCTGGAAGACCTTCTCCATCGTCGCAACCGTCACGTTTATCGTCGCCGCGTTATTCGTCGTCATGGCGGAGCTCTTTGCGCCGCAGCTTGTGGTGGCGCTGAACCCGGGATACCGTCATAGCCCGGAGCAGATCGCGCTGGCGGCGCATCTGACTCGGATCGTTGTGCCGGCGCAGATCTTCTTCATGCTGGGTGGCCTCATGATGGGGACGCTGAACGCGCGCAAGCAGTTCTTGATCCCCGCGCTCGGCCCCAGCATCTATAATTTGGGGATTATTGCCGGGGCAATCGCCGCGCCGATCTTTGGGGGCGGAATTTCCAGCCTAATGTGGGGAGCGCTGGCGGGAGCCTTTGTCGGGAATTTCGCGCTCCAGGCGGTTTATGTCAAGCGCGCGGGCGCTCGCTATAAGCCCAGTCTTGCGGTGCTGCATCCCGGCGCCGTGAAGGTCTGGAAGATGATGCTGCCGATCCTGCTCGGCGTCTCCCTGCCGAATGTCGACCAGATCATCAACAGCTACTTCGCTTCCGAGCTGTCGCACGGCGCGCAGACGTCGATGCAGTTTGCGAACCGGATTATGCTGATCCCGATCGGCATCTTTGCGCAAGCCATGGGGATCGCAATCCTGCCGACGATGTCCGCGCAGGCGGCTGCGGGCAATCGCAAGGCGCTGCGGGCGACCCTCAACAACGCTTTGCGCACGATCCTTTTCCTGACCGTGCCGGCTTCCGCGCTGTTTTGTGTGCTTTCCGTACCGGTAGTCATGCTGCTGTTCCAGCACGGCAAGTTCGATGTGAGCGCGACGGAAGTGACGGCGACGGCGCTGCGGTATTACTCGATCGGCATCTTCGCATGGTCGGCGCAAGCGGTTCTGACGCGCGCGTTCTACTCCATCCAGGATTCGCGTACGCCCGTGATTTCTGGGACGATCAACACCCTTGTCTTTATCGCGCTGAACTGGATGGTTATCCAGTTTCATGGCGGGGTCGCCGGATTGGCGCTGGCGACGAGTTTTGTGGCGACGGTGCACATGATTGTGCTGCTGATCGTGCTGTCCCAGCGGCTGCATGGGCTGGGGCGGCGCGAACTGATCCTGAGCGTCTCGCGCACGCTGGCGGCGACGGCCGCGTTGCTGGTGACGGCGTGGGGATTGCGAATGGCGCTCGATGGCTTGTTCACAATTGTTCTTGTCCCGACGACCGTGTATTCGGCCACTGTCCTCGCCGTCGCGGGCGGCGCGGGCCTGGCGGCGTTCATTGTTGTGGCGCAGCTGCTGAAAATGCCGGAGCTGCAAGCGGGCATTGATATGGTAAAACGGCGCAAACGAGGGTAAAACAGAGTCATGGACCTTTTCGAGCGATTTAACAGCAAATTCGGGACCTGGTACGAGAATCTCTTCGGCGGAGACGCCGGCGGCCTTCGTCCCAAGGACGTCCTGCGCAAGATCATCGCCGCGATGGAGGAGAACCGCAAGGAAGGCCTCGACAGCAAAGTCTACGTCCCCAATAAGTTTATCCTGGAGCTGGCCGTGGACGACTCCGAGGAGCGCGATTATCTTCTTTCGTTTCTGGATGAAGAAGAATTGGTCAGCGTCCTCCAGCGGTTCATGGCGCAGAACAGCTACCACGCGCGCGGCCCCCTGGACTTCACCATCCGCGAGATCCCCGCGGCGGAGCGCGAGCCGCGCCAGGAAAAAGTTCGCGTGAAGGTGCGTTTCGAAAAAGGCGATACGGCTCCCGTCACCGCGGCGGCGCCCCGCGAGCCGGACTACGATCTGCCGAC
>JAOQAA010000292.1 GCA_025963815.1 Capsulimonas sp. | reverse complement strand
AGTATCTACCGTAATGGCCGGTCCGACCCTTTGGCCAATCGAACAGGCCCGCGATGTCATGCGCTGGTATCGTGAGTTCCTGCCTTCCGCCCCAGAGGATCTGAACGGCTTTTTCGCTTTCCTCACCGTGCCGCCGGGGCCACCGTTCCCAGAGCATCTGCATTTGAAGAAAATGTGCGGCGTGGTCTGGTGTTATACCGGACCGGAGGAGCTGGCGGACGCGGTCTTCCGCCCGATCCGTGAGTTCGGTTCGCCCGCCCTGCACGGAGTCGGCCCCGTCCCGTTTTCGGCGCTTCAAAGCGTGTTCGATCCCATCTACCCGGCGGGTCATCAGTGGTACTGGCGAGCCGACTTCGTCCAAGAGCTGAGCGATGAGGCGATCGATCGGCACGTCGAGTTCGGCTCAAAATTGCCGACATGGCAATCGACGATGCATCTGTATCCAATTGACGGCGCTGCGCACCGCGTGGGATCGGACGACACCGCGTTTAGCTATCGTGACGCGACCTGGGCTCAGGTGATGGTCGGCGTGGATCCCGACCCGGCCAACAACGAGAGCACGATCTCGTGGACACGAAACTACTGGGACGCCTTGCACCCGTACTCCGCCGGCGGAGCCTACATCAACTTTATGATGGAAGAGGGGCAGGAGCGTGTTCAGGCATCCTACCGTGGAAACTACAAACGCCTGCGTGAGGTGAAGCGACAATACGATCCGAATAACCTGTTCCGAGTGAACCAAAACATTCGGCCGGCGGAGTAGTATTGTTGCCCGACACATAAAAACAGCCCGCGCCATATTTTGGCCCGGGCTGTACTTTTCCAGATATTTCGTGCGTGAACTAAGCAAACGCACATGCTCTTTCGATATGAATGCTGGAGGCGTTTATGTCAAAGAGAATAGTACTGAATACAACTGTTTCTGATGCTGATACGGCGGCTTTACTGCGGGAGCATGCCGAGGATCGAAGTCGCTTGCTTACCCGTTTGACGGAATTCTTCCGGAATGATGAGCGTATTCGCGCATTTTGGCTCTGGGGATCGTTTGGCCGAGGCGAAGCGGATGATTTGAGCGATCTTGACCTCTGGCTGGCCGTCCCACATGACTTTGTTCCGGAAATGAGCGCTCGTCTTCTTGATTACCTGCAGAAGGCCGGCGTTTTGATATCGGCGCTGGAGAACCCTCGCAATGGGCCGGCTGGCGGGGGAGGGTATATGGGCTGCCTCTTCGCAGGCCGTCGTGGTTTTCTTCAAGTCGATCTCTACTGGCAGACGATGTCTACTCTTGAGGAGACTCCCGATGTCTCCGTGGTTTTGAAAGGTCTTCCAGGCGCATCGCAGGAAATGTCGCCTGTGTTCAATCGTCTCCATCAGGCGATGCCCCCAACGATCCCACTTTCTTCGCTGGAGCCTGCCCCCGAACGACTTGCCCTGAACGTAACCATTGAAGAAGAGCTTGCGTTCTTCTATCTGATGCTTTCCATTGTGGCGAAATACCTTGCCCGCGATCCTGAGTCAGATATGAACCTACTCCTCTATCCAAGGCCGGCCTTTGAGGAAGTGGTGAACTTACTGGAGGCGCATGATTTGGTAGGAGTGGTCGATTGGTCAATCCCCACAGACCCTCTTGGAAAGATCAATCGTCTCAATCACCTTGCCGTTAAGGCTGAGGTATTGATAGAAAACAGCAACGCGCGGGGTATCCCAATATCGCAACATTACGCAACGTGTTTGAAAGGATATTTGGAAATCGTGGCGAAGATCATTTCTTGTTAAGATTGTCTGCTGCCCGAAACACAAAAACAGCCCGCGCCATCGTTTGGCGTGGGCTGTTTGATAAGTGCTCGCGGGCAATTAGGTGATTTGCAGAAATGACTGCGAATCGCGTTTCCGGTCCGTGGGATCGGGGCTGCGGAGGATCCCGATGCGTGTCCACTCTTTCTGCTCGGCGAAAAGGCCGTGCAGAACCTTGGTGTAAAACCGGCGGTAAAAGTAATCCGACGGGATCTGCTGCCAGATGCTTCCGGGAGCCACTCCATCCTCGATAGATCGCAGCACCACATCGCGCTGCGCCGGCGCGAGCTCGTGGAACTGATGCCCGTAGTAGTTCTTGCTGGTTTCGTTGACGCCCATCAGGCCGAGCGGGAAAAGCTCGCTCTCGTTGGGCATTCCCGGCAGCTGCTCCAGGCGTCCCAGCAGACGTCCCGTCGCCCAGTCCATGAATCCCGCCAGGTCCATCGGGTTCTTTCCCGGCGCCATCCGTTCGATCACGGACGACATGGTGATCAATTCCGTCACCGTGTAGTGGGTCAGCGTATACCGGGAAAAGTGACTGCGGTCTCGCTGCTCCATCTCTGAGCCTATTGCTGTTGCGCCTTGCGTTTCCTTCTTCTTTCCTGCGGAATTTGTTGATCCCTCGTCCATTCAGTCGACTCCTATTTTCCTGCGTGTGGCTCGATCCAATTTGCTCAATTTTTTTGGCTTATCGACAGCGGTTTGGCGGATCAACGCGGGGACTCTCAGGACTCCACCGCGCTGGTGGGTAATATAATACCCAACGACTCCGGGAATCCGAGCGGGAATCCGAGTCAATTCGCAGGAAGAATCGAGGCATTTTTTCTGAGAAATTTTTGCCGAAAACCGCGACTTTTTTGGTTTTTAGCAACGGCTTGCAACGAGCGCAGAGACCGTCAAAAACGTCTGTTCAGCTGGTCCCGCCAACACGCAATTCGGCTTTGAGGAGGCGCTGCTCGGGTGGTCCTTCGTTCGATGCGATTCGTCGCTGCAGCAGAGTCAGAGCTTCATGGCAGAGGTCGTCGATCGGAGTCCAAATGGTGGTGAGTGGGGTGTCCAGGAAACGCCCTTCCTCAATGCCGTCGAAGCCGACGACGGAGATGTCCTCCGGGACTCGCACTCCGCCGCGCCGCAGTCCGCGGAAGACTCCGACGGCGACGAGGTCGGTGTAGCAGAACAACGCGTCCGGACGCTGGTCTGGCGGAAGCGCGGCGATCTGCGCTCCGGCCGCCAGGCCTCCATCCCGAACCGACGGCGTTTCGGCGACATGCATAACCCACGGCTCGGAGCCGACGGCGGCGCAATGATCGTGATAAGCGCGAACGCGACCTTCGGTAGCGGCCGCGACCTGGGCAGGAGATTGAGTGGTGACGAAGCCGATCCGACGGCGGCCGCGCTCCGTCAAGTGCGAGAGCGCCTGATTGGCGCCGTCATAAAAGTCGATGGTCACACAGTCCGCGTTCGGGCGGTCGTGGCCGATGTAGACAATTGGGAGACGAGCAGCTTCACCCAGGTATCCCGACAGATCCTCGCCAGTGTCCGCCCAGATCAGCGCGCCGTCCAGCGGCCACGCCGAAAGCTTGCCCTGGTGCTTGCCGTCGGTGCGAAACCGTCGCTCGCCGTCGACGATCGTGTGCAGCCCAAGATCGTGCCCATGCGCCTCGACGGTCGCGGCGACGGTCGCAAAGAAGGGGCTGCTCAGGTGATAGATCAGCAGGCCGATCATATCGGTGCGCCGTCGCACCAATCCGCGCGCCAGAAGATTGGGACGGTAGCCAAGTTCTTCGACTGCCTTCAGCACGCGGTCGCGCGTCTCGGGCAGGACGTTCTTGGGGCCGTTATTGATGACATACGAAACTGTCGCTACGGAGACTCCGCTCGCGCGTGCGACATCGGTGATGGTGGCCATTAGGTGTCCTAGAAACGGGTGGGTGATGTCAAAGTGTAGCACACGAGCGCGGCCCCGTCAAGTCATGTTTGATTTCATGGATTTGTTTTGGGCGTAATATGGTTTGCTTTATGGGGATTCATCCTCGTATTCCCCTGTTTCTGGCTCTTCGAGCGAACACCACTCCAAAACATCGACGAACCGGCAGGCTTCCAGGCGTCCGAAGAGCGCATGGCGCGCCAATTTTTGACGCGTGAGCGCGGGACTGGCCAGGCCGCACAAAAAGCGCGCTCGTTGGCGTGGCTCGGCGAGCGCGGTGTGCGACGCAGCAAGGGCGTCGAACTGATCCTGCTCGTCCGGCTCAAGTTCCGGGAAGACCTCCGGAGCGGGTGTCATCGGGCGAACGCGTCCGGTGCGGCAGTAGCCGCAATGGCCGCAGGGCTGTTCGCGGATTTCGCCGAAGTAGGCCACCAATCGGTTTGTCTGGCACCCTTCTTCGTTGACAAGCTCTAGCACATGACCGAGACGCTCCTGCTCCTGCGCCTCACGCCGCGCGAAGCGCTCTTGAAGCTCCACGGTGAGTTCGCCCATGTCCGGCTCTTTTTCCAAACGGATATAGCGCAGACGGGCGTCGCTGACCTTCAGTTCCACCAGCGAACGTTCCTGAAGCAGTTCCAGCGCACGCACCACGCGCCGCCGTTCCTGGCCGAGCGCCGCAGACGCATCGTCGGGATTGATCGTATACCAGGAGCGTCCCTGCTTGGCCTGCGCGAACAGCGCCGCCAGGAACCGCCCCGGCTCGCCCGAAAACTGCCCGTAAATGTCGTTCATGGAGACCATGGGTTTGACTTCGTAGGCGGCGTAAAATGGGGTGGTCTGCCGCATGTAGCCGCTGAGCTCCAAATACGTCAGGATCGTGCGCAGCACTAAGATCCGGATGTCGTGCCGCGAGGAAAGATCGAACACGCTGACATCGAACTCGGGTCCGAGGGAGAAAAGTTCCTCCAGAAGTCCGTGCAGAGCCTTTTTCGTGGGCGTGTCGCCATAAGAGAAATTTTCCAGGGTAGGGATGTCGGTGGAGCAGGCGAGCATCTCCACGACAGATCGCTGGCCGTCCCGTCCCGCGCGCCCGATCTCCTGGCTGTAGCTTTC
>JAOQAA010000279.1 GCA_025963815.1 Capsulimonas sp. | reverse complement strand
GAACATAGAGCCGGAGAACGCTGAACTTCACCAACGATTTGCTTATAACTTGCGCAATGCGCACCAGTTGGACGGAGCTATTGTGGAGTATGGCGAAGCGATCCGTCACGACGCGACGCATGCGCCTTACCATCGTTATTTAGCGTATGCGCTTTACCTTCGAGGCGATTACTCACGATCGCTTGTGGAAGCGCAGCAGGCGCTGAAGCTGGATCCCAAAAGCCCGTCGGCCCATAACAGTATTGGCTATGAGCTGTTTATGCTACATCAGCCGGAGGCGGCGCTAAAGGAACTGCGCCTCGCGGTGACCATTGACCCCAAAAACGCCTCCGGGCATGATAACCTTGGCTGTGTTCTATTTTTCCAGGGGAAACTCGATTTGGCGCAGCCGGAATTCATGCTTGCCGTACAAATCAATCCCGATGACGCCATATTCCATGCAGACCTCGGCGAACTCTTGGCGTATAAAGGGGACATAAAAGCCGCCCTTGCCGAATATCAAAGGGCGCTGAAGTCTCCGCCAGACGACCCGATGGTTTACAAGTGTTGTGGCTATATTCTCTATAAGACCGGGCAGAAGGCGAAAGCGCGGCAGATGTGGCGCAAGGCAATCACGCCGGATCATGCCGACGCCGCGCAGCAGGCGCGTGAGTATTTGGCGAAGTATCCATGAACAAAGAAGTTTTGAGCAGGCGGCTTGCGTTGGGTGGGTGGAAGCCGCGAGCAGTTCGGATGGCGGGGGTATCTTTGGCCGCCATCGTGGGACTGGTTCTGGCGTCGCATGACTGGATTGGCAGCCGGTTCTACCATGCCGGGCTTGGGAATTTGCATGAGAAGCGCTTTGTCCGCGCGGAGAGGGATTTCCAGATCGCTCTCGTCTTCAATCCTAGTAACGGCGATATTCACCGCGCGTATGGCGCAGTGCTGGCGCGTGATATGAACATGCCGCTGGCGATGGCGCAGTACCGGGAAGCCTTGCGGATCAATCCCCTCGACTACAAGTCGCACTTTAATATTGGTCTGAGTTTGATGGAGAGCCCGCGAAGTGGGGAGGCGATTTCCGAATTCCAGTCGGCAATTCAAATCAGCCCCGGCTTCGCGAGAGGGTATCGATCCATGGGACTGGCGCTCAATATACAAAACCGACCTCAAGAAGCGATTGCGGCATTCCAGCAGGAGCTTTCCTATCTTCCGAACGACCACATCGCCTATCAGCAGATCGGCTATGCCTATTTTCGAATGAAGCGGTTAGATGACGGGTTGAAAGCATACCATCGCTCACTGCAAATTGCGCCCGGTGATGCGATAACCCACGAGCTTTTCGGGGTCAATCTCGAAGTTGCGGGCCGGCATAAGGAGGCAATTGCGGAGGAGGAAGAAGCCGTCCGTCTCGCCCCCGCGAAATCCAGCCCCTATTACTATCTGAGCTTAGCGCTCGCCGCCGATGGCCAATACGAGAGCGCCGCCAACGAAGCTGGCGAAGCAATCACCCTGGCGCCTGGCAACGCCAAACCCCACGCCGTTCTGGGCGGCGATCTCTTTGTTCTCCATCGGTGGGATCAGGGGCTGAACGAGAACCGCATCGCTGAGCGTCTGGACCCTAAGCTGGTGATGCCCCACATCAATTCCAGTCTGATCTATCGCCACCGGGAGCAGTGGGATCTGGCTCGTGAGGAGTTACGGATTGTTGTCGCGCTGCGCCCGGCCGACGCGCCGGCGCACGCCCAATTGGGCGAAGCGCTGGCGCACACCGGTGACATCAACGCCGCCGACGCCGAATGCCGTCTCGCGCTGAAATTGAAACCGCGCGATCCCTATGTCCTCAATAGCTGCGGCTATGTTCTTTGCCAATTGGGCCAGAAGGCTCTCGCCGTCAAGCAATGGAACGATGTAATCCATATGGGGAACGGCGCAGCCGCCGCCGAAGCCAAAAAGAACCTCAGGCAATATCAGCGCGACGAAACCCTTTAGGCTGGTCATCGCTCAGCGCCGGCCGAAGTACTCACTGTTTAGCAGCCTTGCCGTTAGCGCCGATAGTGGGAATATGATCATTCCCATCGCCCAAGCCGATTACGTCCAGCATCTTTGTGACTTTCGCCGCGTCGTTCAAGATGTCTTTCCGATGCTCTCTGTCACGCCGTCTCAAACGGAAAACTTCCTCGCGGACTTAGAAGAGCCGGGGGAAAATCAAACGGTTTTTGTTGTTCAGACGCACGCCGGCCAGGCATTTGGCCGCCGTATTGGCTGGAGCCTTAAGTATCTGATCCCATCGGATTGGGATCGGCGCTACGAGATCTTTCTGGAAGCTCTCCCGGAAATCAAATCGGCCTTTCTGGACTCGGGCGAAGAAAAACTCACCCTCAGTATTCGCGGCGGCGTTCCCTCTTTGACGCTTTACTTCGCTGGCATGCTACCGGCGCTTGGCTTCGAAATTCAGCCCGGAGACATCACCCTTCAAGCACCGGAGGATCTGCTCGGACGTCTTACGCTCCCCACTTTGCCGCTCGGCGTCCGCGAAATGGCGTTTGACGCCTCGCGTCTTCCCGAATACGCCTCCGTCCACACGCGGGCGCACGCCGCGCTGGATTTCCCCAAGCCGCCCTCCCATCGTGAAACGGATTGGGCCGAGACGCTCGCCGACGTATCCGCACACGAAGACATCCGTAATACCTGGATCGGATTGGAATATGATGAACAAATAGTCGCCTCGTGCTACGGCGGCTGCCGTCCGGAGCGGTGGGGCGAGATCATGTCCGTTGAAGAACTGGCCGTGCTGCCGGAGCTCTCCCATCAGGGGCTGGGGCGTTATGCTCTGATCCGATGCCTTCAGGAACTTCAGCGCCAATATGGCGCGCCCGGCCGTGTGTTTCAGATTGGGACGTGGCGGCATCTTGGCCCGCGCCCCCTGCGTCTCTATCTTGGCCTCGGTTTTCAGGTCTCGAATGTGATGACCCTCGCCGTCTTACGGAAAGCACAATGAATGAGTTTTTATGGCGTCCCGGTCATGGCCGGGACGCCGACGCAATCGAGCGTATGCGAGAGCACTTTTCTAAG
>JAOQAA010000266.1 GCA_025963815.1 Capsulimonas sp. | reverse complement strand
CCGCGGAAGTCTTCGCGCTGGAAGGGGAGAAGCTCGGCGAGCTTCTCGTTGCGCTCTTCCTCGGTGGCGGCCAGGATCATGGCCTGGACGACCGGGCGGCGCTCCTCGGCGAAGAACATGTGCTCGGTGCGGCAGAGGCCGACGCCTTCGGCGCCCAGCTTGATCGCAAGCGCGACGTCTTCGGGCGTATCGGCGTTGGTCCGGATGCCCAGGCGGCGGGTCTCATCGGCCCACTGCAGCAGGATGCCGAACTCGCCGGTCAGCTCGGGATCGACGACTTCCACCTGGCCCTCGATGACTTCGCCAACGGCGCCGTTCAGGGAGATGTAGTCGCCTTCTTTGATCACCTGGCCGCCCTTGGCGACGAACTGGCGATCGGTGACGGTGATGTCGGAGCAGCCGGCGACGGTCGGGATGCCGAAGCCGCGCGCGACAAGCGCCGCGTGGCTGGTCATGCCACCGCGCTCGGTCAGAACGCCTTCAGCCGCCAGCATGCCCTTGAGGTCATCCGGGGAGGTATCGGCGCGAACGAGAATGACTTTCTTGCCTTCGCCACCCTTGCCCAGGTCCGCCGCGCGCTGCGCGTCGAACACGGCGATGCCGGTGGCGGCGCCGGGGCCGGCCGGGAGGCCCTTCGCCAGGACGTTATACTTGAAGCCGGGCTTGATGACCGGGTGCAGACACTGGTCAAGCAGTTCGGGGTTGATGCGCGCCAGAGCGACTTCCTTCGTGATCAGGCCTTCGTTCACCAGGTCAACCGCGATCTTGACTGCGGCGGGGCCGGTGCGCTTGCCGGAGCGGCACTGAAGGATGTACAGCTTGTTGTGCTCGATCGTGAACTCGATGTCCTGCATGTCCTTGTAGTGCTGCTCAAGGCGCTGGCAGATATCGTCGAACTCCTGGTAGATCTCGGGGTTCTGAGTTTTCAGACCGGAGATCGGCATGGGGGTGCGGACGCCGGCGACGACGTCTTCGCCCTGAGCGTTCATCAGGTACTCGCCGAAGATCTCGTTCGCGCCGTTGCTCGCGTCGCGGGTGAACGCGACGCCCGTGCCGCAGTCTTCGCCCTGGTTGCCGAAGACCATGCTCTGGATGTTGACGGCGGTGCCGAGGTCATCCGAGATCTTCTCACGTTGGCGATAAAGCTTAGCGCGGTCGTTGAACCAGGACTTGAAGACGGCTTCGACAGCGTCCTCAAGCTGGACGAACGGGTCCTGCGGGAAGTCCTTGCCGCTCTGCTCCTTGATGTACGTCTTGTACGTGTCGCACAGGGCCTTGAGATGATCGGCGCTGACGTCCAGATCTTCCGTGACGCCGAGTTCTTTCTTCAGGTCGTAGAAGATATGCTCGAAGTCATGCTTGGCCAGCTTGTTGCCGGGGGCGGAGTAAGCGACGTCGCTGAGCATCATCAGGAAGCGCCGATAGCTATCGTAAACAAAACGCGCGTTGCCCGTGAGCTTAATCAAAGCTTCGGCCGTCTCATCGTTGAGACCCAGGTTCAAAACGGTGTCCATCATGCCGGGCATGGAGAACTTGGCGCCGGAGCGCACGGAGACTAGCAGCGGGTTGGTCGCATCGCCCAGCTTCTTGCCGGTTTTGGCCTCAACCGCCGCCAGGGCCGTCTTGATCTCGTCTAGCAGTCCTTCAGGGAACTGGCCATCGCCCTTGTTGTAAGCGATACAAGTATCGGTCGTGATCGTGAAACCGGGAGGGACCGGCAGTCCGATGTTGCTCATCTCGGCCAGGTTCGCGCCCTTGCCGCCGAGCTCGTCGCGCATCGTCGCGTTAGCCTCTTCAAACAGCCACACGCGCTTGGTATTCGCCATTCAGTTACTCTCCTATTTTGAAGCTTGTTCGTCGCTTCCGTCTGTCGCAAAATTGTCAAAAAGCCGCCGATAAGTATACCTGATGATGGGGTTTGAGGGCAAGGGGGTAGAGTGAAGCGTTAAAACTCTTGACGCAAAAAAACGCACGCCTCGCGAAGAAACCCGCAAGGCGTGCGCTGTTAGAATGGTGTGTCTGCGCTATTGCAGCGACGGATGCCGAACAGGCGCGACGACGTGTGTCGACGGACTGATGATAATCGTCGTTTCCTCCGTCGCGCTGTCCTGGATCGGATCGACGAGCGGGCTGCTGCGGTGCGCCCAGCGGCGGGTCATACCTGCGGAATTCACACGCGCGATGTCCGTCGTGGAAAGAAACTCAGGATTGGAACGCGGATGCAGCGTGTAGACGCCGCTCATGGCGGGGGTCGTCAGCATGTAATCGCGATCCAGCAGAGCAAGGATCGCGCTCGGGCGTGGGCCAGCGGCGTCTGCTGGGGCGACACTGACCTGGCCGCTGAGCAGGCTCCACAGTTCCTGGCCTTGGCCGTCCATCACCGTGATGTCGCGGGCGGAGCCGGCCGGAAACTTGTAGCCGATAGTCGGGTCAGCGCTCTTGGAAGCGCTGTAATCGACTTCGGCGCCGGAGGCGGCGTCGGTGACGATCGTCACGCGAACCGGCGTGTTCTTTGGGTGCTTAATCGTCAGCTTCATCGGTTCGGCGAATGTCGGAGCCGAAAGCATCATATCGCTATTGGCGTTTTGGGTGCTGGCGCTATCGGCCATGGCCGGCGCCGCCGTCATGGCGGTCAGCAGGCATAATGCGCTGAAAAGGCGCGTAATCGTTTGGGAATCCATAGTACAACTCTCCCTGGTACTATGCTTATTCCCGATTACGCGCCGTCACAACCACTATTTATCAGTATTATTCTCTGTTTTTATGGCCCCTATTTGTTATTTCACGACTTTGCGGCCACCTGGAATTGCGTCGTCGCCGTCACCGCATAGCGTGCAGGAGTCTGCACCACCATCCCATTCTCGGCGGGAGAACGGGTCGGCATGCCGATATTATTCGGGTCGCGAACGGGGTTGACGAGAATGCCGCCGCGAATGGCCGGCCGGGTCTGCGTGGTCAATCGTCCCGTCAGCGTGTATCTTCCGGGAGGCGCGGGCTTGCCGTCCACCATTCCACTCCACTCGCCCTTATACATGGCGCAGTCGCCAGGCTTCAGCACAAGCTTATCCGTGGACTGTGTGAAGGAGAGGCCCCGCGACCATTCCCAAACGACCACCCCTTTGGGATCACGCAGCTCGAAGTCGTATTTCTGGCCGTTGTTGAAATCGTATTCGACCGGGCTGCCCGTGCGGTTGGCGATCGTGAAGGTAATGGGAACGGGAGATCCAGAGACAAAGCGGGGTTTGCTGGTGGCGACGGTCGCCGTCTCACCGAGAGTGGTGGCTTTCAAGGTCGCGCCGGGCAGCGACAGCACCGCCCCAGCGCCGCCTCCCGGACCAACGCCCGTGGAGGCGCCGACGCCTGCGGACGGAGCGCCCTGCGCGGAAATTTGTATGGGAGCCAGCACAATCAGCGCCAGCGGCATGGCAAAAATAAGATGCTTCATCGAACGATCCTCCGATTCTATTTCTCGATTCTCCGATGATTTATTGTTCCCTCTTTGCCTGCGCCCAAACCGTTTCCATTTCGTCCAATGAAAGATCCTGCAAACGCCGCCCTTCAGCCTCCGCGTGACGCTCGATATAACGAAAACGATTCGCAAATCGCAGGGTCATGTTACGCAATGCTTCTTCGGGATCGACTTTGAGCTGCCGCGCGACGTTGACCAGCGTGAAGAGCAGATCGCCCAGCTCCTCACCGGCGCGCGCCGTATCGCCGATGGCGATCTCCGCGCGCAGCTCCGCGATTTCCTCGTCAACCTTGTCCAGGACTTCCAGTACGGTCGGCCACTCGAACCCGACCTTGACCACACGTTTAGAGACTTCCAGGGCGCGCATCAGCGCGGGAAGATCCTTGGGGATGCCGTCGAGAATAGAGGTGCGGTCCTCATTGCCCTTCTCCTTGCGCTTGATAGCGTCCCAATTCGTGAGGACATCTTCAGAGTTTGCGACGGAAACGGAGCCGAAGACATGGGGATGTCTCCGAACGAGCTTTTCGACGATTGCCTGGGTGACGTCGTCCACCGAGAACTCGCCGAGTTCGCTCGCCATCTGCGCGTGAAAAACGACTTGCAGCATCAAGTCGCCCAGCTCCTCGCTCAGCTTCTCGGGCGCCCCCGAATCGATCGCCTCGGCGACTTCATAGGCTTCCTCAATGACGTGGCGGCGGATCGTCCGCGACGTCTGCTCCAAGTCCCACGGACAGCCGCCATCGGGATTGCGCAGGCGCGCCATCAGGGCGACTAAGGCGTCGAAGCCATAGCGGGCATCATCCTCGGCGCGGCGCGCCAGGCGGATCACACGAACTGCAATGCCCTCAGCGCGCGCTTGCGTCCAGAGATGAAGGGAGGCGTTTTCATCTAACAGAGGATCGCCGGGAACGGCGTAAACGGCGTCGCCCTCACGGGCGGCTTCTAAAATGGGGATGATAATGGCGGACGCCCGCTCATCCGACGCGCCGGCCGGGACAGAATCGAAGGCGGCGTCGAACACGACGCCGCCTTCCGGAGATTCCAGCCAGCCAATCGCCGGCAGCGAGCGGGTCCGCGCGAACCGGCGGGCGCCGGCCTGACGGAGGGCGTCAAGCGCCCCCAGCGTCAGGCTATCCCGCCGGCCGTCGCCCAGACCGATGACCGTCAGCGTCAATGGGCCGCCTGCGGCGCGGGAGCGCTAAGACGTGGCGCCGAAGGAGCCGGAGCGCCGGGCCGTGGGCCGGTCGGCGCGCTGGGGGGAGCCAAGTTCATCCCGGGAGGCGCCATGGGCGGCGGCGGGGACTTGATTTCCGCGATCAGATCATTGTACTGCTTGGGAACGATCGAGATGGTCGCCTTGGACTGGAAGTCACGCAGCTTTTGCTCCATCTCCTGCTGCCCCGCCGCATTCTGCTGGGCCTTCTGGCTGAGCAGCATGTACTTGATCGAACTCTTCACCTGATCCACGGGAACGATTTCCAGAGGCTTCTTATCCACGACCTTAACCAGCCACCAGGCGCCCTGGAGCGGAATAGGCTTGGGAACGTCGCCGATCTTCGCGGCGGTGATGGCCGTCACGAGCGGCTTGACCATGGGGTTCGTGGCGTCGTCCAGGTTCACCCATTGCGTCAGATCGCCGTCCACGGGCTGCTTGATCACGGACTTGGAGACGTAATCCTCAAACGGCTTGCCCTTTTGAATGTCATCGTAAACAGAGTTTGCATCCGCTGCGGTCGCCAAGGCAATGCGCTTGATGTGGGCTCGGTTCGGCTTGGTGAACTGATCCTTCTTGTGCAGATCGTAGAACGCCTGGATATCGGCGTCCGCGATCGTGACGCCTTTCGTCAGAAGATTGATCTGCGCCAGCTGCGGCTTGATCTGGAAGGTCTTCAGATCCTCTTCGGTCAGGCCGGCGGTGGCGAGGGTATCGTCGAAGCCGCGCACCAGGACTTTATCCGCGGAAGACTTAAAGTTAGCCATCTGCTCGTTGACCTGCGCGTCGGTCGGCGGAACGCCTTCCTGCTTTGCGAGCTGCTCCGTGAGGGTGTTCATGATAAGCTGCTGCAGGACGGTCTTGCCGGCCGGGGCGGAGCTCATTTGCTGCGGGTTGGGCGTGTAGCGCTGCAGCTGAGAATAGAATTCAGCCTGGGTGATCGCGTCGCCGTTGACCGTCGCCACGGCGTCGGTCCCAGTCAGGACCGTTCCGCCCGTCGCTCCCGTGGCGCCGCCGCCGCCGGAGCCGCCCGTATTACAGCCGGCGAGGAAAACGCCCATGGCGGCCGCGGAGGCGACCAGCGCGGCGCCGCGCCGTTTATTTTGCATCGTGATCATAAAGATCGACTATCTCCTTTAGATGAGGCTCCCAAAAACTTGGGCGCTAGTTGAACAGATTAGACAAGACGGACTTACAAAACATTGCGGGCGCGCAGGCCGAGGATCAGCTCAACCTCGCCGCGTCCCATCCCTGTGCGCCGAGCGATCTCCGTGGAGTCGGTAACTCCCGAGGCGAGCATCGCATAAATCGCAGCGTATCGATCATTTTCGAGCGGCGCCGGCGGCGCTTCGGGAGCCACTGGCTCCGGCGCTTCGGTGGGCGACTTGGGGATGGCAGCAGCTTCGGAAACCGCAGCCGGAGCCAGCGCTTCGATCGGTGCAGACGGTTCGATGCGCAGGGAACGCAGACCGATCAGCAGTTCGACTTCGCCGCGCGGCAGCCCCGTACGGCGCACGATCTCAATAGGGTCGATCACGCCGATCGCCAGCTGCGCCCGAACGAGCGCGGCGCGGCGCTCGGCTTCCATTACCTGCTGATGCAGTGTCGGAGGCTCCGCCGCGATCTCGGGCTCGGCGGACACATCCGAGGCGACAAGATCCTCGGGAAGCGTATTGCCTGGCGCTTCCTCCACAAGATTCGGCTCAGCGGCGGCGGGGACCGGCTCGGTCGCCGCTTCTTTTGGCTTCCCGTCAACGAGCGGCGCAGGAGCGACGGGTTCTTGCGCAGCGACTGGCGACGGCGCAGCGACGGCAATGGACGGCTTGGGCGCAGCGGCGGCAATCGGCGCGGCGAGCACTTCCACTGCCGGTGGCGAGAAAGGCGTCGGCGCTGAGGATGGACGGACTTCCTGAAGCGCGGAAACGCTCGCCGGAACCGAAGCAAGAGGCGACTGAAGAGCGCGCGCTTCGGCGATGAGCGCCGACAGCCGCTTTTCTTCCTTCGTCACGCGCTCTTCCAAAGCAGCCGTGAGCGCTTCCACGGTTTCCTTCAGCTGATCCACCTCGGCGGATGAGGCGGCGCGCAGGCGCGCCGCCCGGGCCGTGAGGTCGCGCTTCGCCAGCCACCAGACCAGCGCCGTAAAGGCCAGCACCAAAAACTGTACAAATTCCGTCATTACGCTTCGGCCGCCTTACTGCACAGTTTGAATTGTCTTGCCGGTTTCCCGGTCTCGCCCCACGAGCAGCGTCAGCATCTTCGGCGAGACGCCCGAGGCGAGCGCCTCCGGCTTCAGCCAAACGCGCAGCTCTGTCCCATCCGGCTCCAGCGCCAGACGGCTAACGACCGCGACGGGAACGGCGGGAAAGATCCCCACAACCAGCACGCAATCCGGCGTCGTCTTCCCCATCGCCGCCAGTCGTGCTCGCTCCTCAGGATGCGCGGTCGGCGTCGACCGGTCCACCGCGAGACTTCGGCGAATGAGTGGAATACGACTCACAGCCCCCATTCCGTTCCGCACGACCATGCGCCGAAAGCGCGGCAGGCCGTCGGCGCCGGCCGCAAGGCGCGGGATTTTTGGCGCACGGGCAAATTTCGGAAGCGCCGTCGCGAGCCGCCCCATACGAGGAGCGCTCAGCCCATCCAGCGGCAGCGTTCGGCACGCGCCTCCCATCGGCTGAGTTGGCTCTTCCGAAACGCCTAAGGCTCCAAACCGCCACTGGCTGGAACGGGGGGCGAACACACGAGCGGCGTCCGGCGCGATGGGCGCGGCATGTGTGCGGCAGTCGCCATTCCCCAGAGCGCCGTTGCCGCTGATCACCGTGATGACGGCGGCGAGATCGACCCCGCCTCCGCCCGCATGGGCTTCCGGCGTGATATGAGCGAGCACACGCGCTCCCGGACGGCACTCCATCTCTCGGATCCCCTGCGCCGGTTCGGGACCGCGCAGCAGATCGTTTTCCGAAATGGAGGCGAGGCGCAGCAGGGCGTCCGGCGGAAGACCACGCACCTGGGTGCGCGCAACCCATTTGCCCATAGCACGGCGCACAGCCTCCCAAGCCTGGGCGGCGACTGCGGCGCCTAACCTGTCGGAGTCTCGGGCGCTTCTTCCCATAACATCTTTACCGCCGCCTCAACGCGGGCCTGCGGCTCCAGCAGATCCATTGTCCGGCCGCAATCGGTCAAAATCCGAGTGATTTCCGCCTTGCGCGCCGCGTCGGTCGCGGCGGCGCCCGTCAGCTGAAAACGAATGCGCATCGGCGCGCCGCTTTCTGTCAGCTGCATAAAAAACTCGCCGTCCGCCCCGTCCTGCACCGCCCCGTATTCTTTCAAAGGCGCGCCGCGTCCCGGCGCAATCGAAACGATCTTCTGTTTGGAGCCATCCATCGCCGTCAGCAGATTGGAATCAAAGACCAGGATCAGCTCCGGCTTCTGCTCCAGTCGCCCCACGAGGTTCCCCGCGATAACGTCCGCCTGGATATATTTCTCCAGCACATCGCCATACAATACCCGCTGCAGCTTCGTCGCGCGCACCGGTTCGGTGTATCGAAACTCCAGCGGCAAGCCAAAGGCGTCCGTCACCATCGCGCCTCCCATAAAGACGCTGTCGGCCACCGGAAGCGCCAATACGTACCCAATCGTCAGTTTCGCGGCCGCCATGAGTTTGTTCTACCACCAGGAAAAAGCTTACAGTTCCCCGTAGTGTAGCAAATTGCGGGGGGAGTGTCAAGTCAAAGTGAGTGTTCAGCCCATCGATTTGAAGCCGTTAGAGGAGACGGGCGACCGCCGCGATTAGCATCGCAGCTGGGATCAGCAGGGCCTGGGCCAGTAGCGTCCCGACGAATCGGCTTCCGACAAGCCAAGTGACGGACTGGCGAAAGGCGCCTTCGGAGAGGCGACCATCGGTCACATCATCCGTCATTATGGACAGCTGAGGGTCGATGAAAATCGCCATGAAGATCATCGCGACGCCGTTGATCGTTCCAGACAGGTTAGCGGCGGTGCTACGCAGTTCTGGATGCAAGTATCCAGCATAGAGCGCGGAGAAGACGCCGACCGTGGAGATCGCGGTCGCCGCCGTATTCAGCACAACGACGCGCACCGGCACGCCCCGGCGCCGTCCCATGCGAATGAGATTGTTATGCGACGGAATTCTCACGGAACGGCGCAGGTACACCATTCCCGTGCGCGACATCCCACGCAGCAGCAGTTTTGGCATGGAGCGATAAACGCCAAACGCCGTGACCGCATGCCCGATCAGGCGCTGAAATGTCGGGATCAAGAGCGCCCCCGCCAGTGTGGCGGCGCTGGTCGCGAGCAGCAGCCATCGAAAATCCGCGGAAGCCCCCGCGAGCGTATGCGCGGCCAGGTTATGCTCGATGCGTTTGGCGAGCAGCGGCGCTTGAAGCCCATTGGAAGTACGCGACACCAGCACCAGAATATTGAACAGAGCCAGCGACAGCGCGATCTTGCCGGTCCGCGTTCCGGCGATGCGCACGGAAAACGCAAGCGTTGCGATCAAATGTATCACGAATGTCAAAGCGACGATCGCCGCGAGACGCCAGTCCATCAAAAGTTCGCTCCCATCTCTGCACCGTCAATCGTTCGGCGAGACGTTGTCATAACGCCTCTGTGTTCCACTGAGCGATCCCATATTCCTGCCGCGCCGATCCTATCGCCACCAAGTCAGTCCCATCTGGCGCTCGACGGGGAGGAAGCCTACGCCTTCATAGATGCGGGCGGCGTGATAGTGCGCGTCGGCCACCATCACCAAAACCTCCGCTCCCATATTCGCCAGAGCGTATCCTGCGGCTTCGTAGACCAGGGCGCCGCAGACTCCGAGGCGTCGAAAATCGGGATGCGTACAGACCGACTGAAACCGACCAACGCGATCGTGCGCGAACACTCCCAGATTACCGATCAAGCGGCCATCCAGAAACGCTCCAAACCAGCTGCCCCAGCCCGCGCATGTCATGGCGCGGCGCCGCGCCATTTGCTTTGCAGCGTACACTCGCCAGCCAGCTTCCTCATGCTCGGGAGGGCGGCATGCGATCTTATTCTCCAGCGCGGCGTCCCATTCCCAATCCTCGGTCAGCGGCCGAATGACGACTTCTTCGTTAAATTTTGCGGGCCGGACGATGGCGCGCGCCGTCAGGACGACGGAATCCTCCAGAGTGAACCCAGCCTCCAGAAACGGAACGATCTCGCCCGTCTCCCCAGCAGTTCCGTCCCAGCCAAAGGCCATATGGTTTACTGTGGGAGACGCGCCGATTTCCTTCGCAAACAGCGCCCGCCATCGGTCGAAGTCCCCCTCAGCGGGCGGCGCGGTGAAGAGCAGAAAGTTGCCCCAGTAGAAGGACGGATTGGAGGGTGTGCGGATCACGATGTAGTCGCCACGGTCCATCACTTCACCATCGAAGCGAGGAAAGAACAGGTCCGTTCGGTAACCCAGGGATTGAAGGATCATAACGGCATTATACGCCATCTGACCCGAATGCAGCGCTGGGATCGTCGTCTAACCGGAGACGCCTGGAGCGGGTTGGTTCTGGGATTGGTAGAGCTTGACGAAACGGGACAGCTCACCGCGATCGAGATCGGAGAT
>JAOQAA010000253.1 GCA_025963815.1 Capsulimonas sp. | reverse complement strand
CGCCCTAGTATACTCGGCAGGGAAAGTATTGTCAAGCATAATCACTCTTTCTCTGTAATTCGTTTGTTCGAGCGCCGTCTTGCGGCCTCTTGCGCGGCGTCCGCCAGCGAAGAATCGGGCAGCTCGCGCCAGTATCGGTACAGATGGACGACTGTGACGATCGTCAGCGCCGTCAGCGGCGCCGCGAACAATACACCCACCACCCCCGCAATCTCCAGTCCCGCGAACAGTACAAACAGCACCAGAACGGCGTGCAGACCGAGCGCCTCCCCGACCAGTTTCGGATAGAGAACTTTTGATCCCAACTCGTTGATGATCACGAAATACACCAGAACAACGCAGACCGCCGCCACGGGATTGTGGAGATGGCTTGGGCTTGCCGCCGCCGCGATCACGGCGGGGATCGCGCCCAGATAAGGACCGAACACTGGGATGAGAGCCGCCGCCGTCACGAGCAGGCCGATCAGCAGCCATAAGTGCAGGCCTAAGATCAGACAGCCGACTGCCGCCAGCGCTCCCACCACAAGTGCGATTAGCAGCTGTCCGCGCACGAAGCTGCCGAGAATGCGATTGACGTCGTCCTGCCAAAGATCGACCCGCGTACGCAAGTCCTCGGGCAGCATTGCGTTAAACCCGGAGCGCATTCCGGAGCCGTAAATTAAATAGTACACCGCAATCAGCAAAATGATCACGGACTCGCCCAGCGCGCCGAACACATGCCCCAGCACGGGCAGAACTTCTCGCCCAGCGCGAGCTCCCAGATCCTTCATCTCTTTCGGAGGATGCTGGATCGTATCCATCAGACTGAATTTCACCCCTGCAGCGGCCAGTTTTTGATCCACCGTGGACGCGAACGCCAGCAGATGCTCTTGGTATTTGGGCGCGTTCTCGTGCACCGCGCGCACCTGGGCCACCAGATGCCCTTCCAGAGACCAGCAGCCGAAGCCAAAGATCAGAAGGATCGTCAGCACCACCACCGCAACGCTCATCTCACGGCTGGGAACCTGGTGGGATGGGCCTAGCTTCGTGCGCCGCAGCCACTCCACCATGGGATCGAGGGCGTACGCCAGCAGCGCCGCCAATGAGAAGATCAGCAGCGTATGCGCCACATGCCCCGCGAGCCAAATCACGATGCCGATCAGCAGGATCAAGATCAGAGAGGAGCTTGTCGTGATGAGCAGACGCAGCCATTTGTCCATGTTGTATTTGCAGCCTCGTGTTATATTCATCGGTGTTACGCCAGGATTAAATTTTGCGCAGCACCGATTATTAACTCTCTTAATGCACCGTCACTGTAACGGAGGCCGTTTTGCTGACGGAGCCCAGTGTCGCCGTCGCCATGACGACTTTGTCCGTCGCAACGACGGACGGTGTGACGTACTGATACTTGCTGTACGATCCGGCGGGGATCGTCAGCGTCGTTCGCGCCGGGATCATCAGCGTGTCCGGGCTTGACAGCGCCACGGTGAGGCCGCCAGTAGGCGCGGGCGCGTTCAGCACAACTCCCAGGCCGATCGTATGCCCACCGACCGTGGTCGGCACGGTGAACAGGATCTGCTGGAAGGACGCCAGCACATTGATATTCGCGGTCTTGGAGATCGATCCGTAGGTTCCCGTCAACACCACCGGCGTGTCGGCGTTCACAGGGCGTGACGCGAGTGTCACGGACCCCGTCTTCGCGCCTGCCGCAATGTTGATAGTCCCGCCCGCAATCGCCGTCGAATTGCTGCTCACCACGACTGCGGCGCCTCCGGTGGGCGCCGCCACTTGCAGCGTCGCCGTGACGACAAGGGAAACGCCCGCCGCCACGGAGGCGGTCGTCGTCAGTCCCGTCAGCGCGGGCGGCTTCACGGTGTAATTTGCGGATTTCGTGGTGGAGCCCAAAGTCGCAGTTGCGGTAATGACCGTGTCCGCCGAAACTGTCGTCGGAATGCCCTGCCGGAATGCCGCGTAGGCGCCTGCTGGGATAACAAGCGTCGTTCCCGCAGGAATGAAATTCGCATCTGAGCTCGACAAAGCGACGGTGACGCCGCCCACAGGCGCGGGAGCGTAAAGCGAGACGCCAACCTGCACCGCCACGCCGCTGTTGCCTGTCGGAACAGTGAACACGATGGCCTGGAACGACGCCTGTACCGTGATACTGTCAGTTTTCGTGACGCCCGCATAACTTCCGCTCAGCGTCACGGGGGTATCAGCCGCCACGGAGTGGCTTGGAAATGCAGCGACGGCGGTGTTAAGACCGGCGGGGATGGTGATCGTTCCTCCGTCCATTACCGGAGAGTCGCTCGTTACGGTTACCGTCAATCCGCCCACCGGAGCGGAGTTCTGAAGCGTCGCCCGGACCGTCAAATTCTGGCCACCGGGAACGGTCGCATTCGAAGTGAGGCTCAAAAGCACAGGGGCGACGTAATTGACGTTGATCGTGACAGTCGCCGGGGCGCTTGTGTAGACTCCGTTGTTGACGGTGAATGTGAAACTGTCCGCGCCGTAATAGTTTGCGACAGGCGTGTATGTCAGGTTAGGCGCAGTCCCCGTCAGGAAGCCATGCGCTGGATTGGTCTTGATGAAAGTCAAAGGACGCGCCGGGACGTTTCGGTCAAGTCCCTTGAGCAAGATCGCAACCGCCGTGTTTTCGGGAGTATTCACGGTCATCAGAGTCGCGGACGGCTGCTGGAATTCAAATGCGCCGATGTCGGCAGCCGCATAGCGCGGAAGGTTGTCGCGATCTACGCCGGGAATGGTTCCTCCGGCCGGAACAACTGTTCCAACAGCGGAACCGAGGTCGATCAGAGGGGATGATGTCAGGACGCGCAGATTATCGAGCGCCGGATTGACCTGAGCGGCGTCAACGAAGTTAGGCGGCGCCGTGATATTGCCGTTCACTCCAGCATAGCCCGCTTGATTGACATCACAATGGTTCGCCGTGAAACCTGGGTTGAGCGTGGAAATCTCCACGGGCGACGAATCGCCGTAGAGCGCGCAGTTGGTCAGCGCGGCGACGCCATTGTAAGCGCTCACCACGCCCTGGAGCAATCCGTCGCCGGGCAGCGGAATCAATCCGGTGGAGTTGGCCGAAACATATCCAGAAGCGTTGTTCTTCACGAAAGTGGAGTTGATGACGCTGACCATTGGGCTCGTTGCGCTGTAGCCCGCCACATCGATCGCTCCGCCGTCATAGCTCGCCGTGTTGGCGTCGAACACGCAGTTGATGATCTGAACCTTCTGCGCCAAGCCAGGACTGTTCGCGATACACTCGATCGCGCCGCCAAACCCTGAACTCGTGCTCATGTCGCCGGCGGTGTTGCCAAAGAACGAACATTGGGAGATCACCGCGCCGGACGCCGCGTTGTCAGAGATTACGGCAATGGCTCCGCCCTCGGACAGTGCGCTGTTATTGATGAAAACACATCGATGGACAATCAAGTTGCTGTCGACAACCGTAATCGCGCCGCCCAGATCATGCACGCTATTCTTGATGGTAAAACCACGGAACAGCATGGTGTTGTTTTGTCCGCCCTGGACTGTCAGGGTCTGCTTCTGGTTGGCTTCTGTTCCGCCGCTGTTATCCAGAAATGTCACGCCCGAGCCGCCCGTCGAATCGATCGTCAGATTTTTGGCTCCAATATCGAGATTTGTATTGCCGACGCCAGAATATGTGCCCGGCGCCACGGTCACCGTGTCGCCGGAAACGGCCGCATCGATGCCCGCCTGGATCGTTGGATACTGGGAAGGAACCAGCCGTGTCGTGGCGTGCGCCGCAGACGCGGCGAAGAGAATCCCAATCGAGAGAGACGGGATAAGAAGCCTGCGAAGGCGCTGCAGGAGTTTTTTTCCTGAGGGGGTAGTGTGAGGCATCATGGCTCCATTCCGTCGGGTAACACGTTCGCCCTCAGGGTCATATTGAGATTTTTTGTAATTCAGCGTCGAAGCAAGTGTAATCGTGATTGAACTTTATCACAATCCCAAAGGACTGTCAATGTCACACGGCTGAAATCGCAGTGAGGACCTTTTCGGCGGCTTCCACATCGCGGGCGATCTGAGCCGTCAGCTCGTCTAGAGATGAGAATTTCTGTTCGTTGCGCAGCTTCTGTCGGAATTCCAGGTCCACGCGCTGTCCGTAGATATCGCCCTCGAAGCCGCCCATCAGATACGCCTCGATCTTGCGGCGCCCGTCGCTGTCGGTGGTGGGATTCAAGCCGACGCTGACCGCCGTGTGCGCCTGTCGGCCGCCTTCGAGATACGCAATGCCTGCATAGATTCCATTCGCGGGCGCGATCTGCTCAGCCTCCACCGGAGCGAGATTCGCCGTCGGATAGCCGATCGTACGGCCCAGCTTTTTGCCCTCAACCACGGTTCCAGAATAAACGAACGGATGGCCCATCAAATCCGCCGCCGCGACCACATCCCCCACCGCGAGCGCCTCACGCACGAGCGTGCTGCTGATACGCACCCCGCTGAATAGGACTGGCGGCAGGATCGTCACCGCGAAGCCGCGCTCCGCGCCCTCGGACAGGAGCGTGCTGACGGTCCCGGCCCGGTTGCGACCGTAGCGAAAATCCGCGCCGACCAGAATATGGCGAGCTCCCAGCGCGCCGACGAGGATATCCTCGACAAATCGAGAGGGAGACAGGCCGGCGAACTCCCGCGTGAACGGTGCGATCATCACAGTCTCGATCTCACCATACTTGCGGATCAGACCGACGCGCTGCGCGAGAGTCGTGATCAGTCCGGGAGAGCTGTGGGGGGCGAGCAGTTGTGAGGGATGGATATCGAATGTGAGAATGGTCGGCGTCGCCTGAAGAGAGCGGGCCTCACGCGCCGTTTGGTGAAAGATTTCTTGGTGCCCGCGATGCACGCCGTCGAAGACGCCAATAGCGACAACGGTGTTGGAAAGAGGCAAATCGGAGGAATCGAGTCCGTGGACGACCTTCATGAGTTTTCTGTGGAAAAGACCTTAAACGGGCGCAGCGCGCCGGCTTCGGCAAGCGCCAGCGCGACTAACTGCTGATTGGCGTCAACGACGCGCACGATCGGCGTGTCGGCAAGTTCGGTCGGGACGGTTCGTCCATGGAGAATATCCGCGCGCCGCGCATCGTCCACGAACTGCATCGGAAAGCTTCGCAGCGCTTCCGAAGCTGGAGTGAGCAGCGAAAGTACGTTCTCAGGCGTGATCGTCTCCAGCGGCGCCGCGCTGTCGGCATGGAACGCGCCGACAGCGGTTCGGCGCAGGCTCGCCATGTGTCCCCCCACCCCCAGCGCCCTGCCGATATCGGCGCAGAGCGTGCGGATATACGTGCCTTTGCCGCACTCCACGTCTAAGATCGCCGTTGCATTCGGGCCGGGCGCAAAATCGCTCATCGCCAGCGAATCGATTCGAATCGTTCTCGCTTCTCGCTCGACGGTGATTCCGGCGCGCGCCAGCTCATAAAGACGCTTGCCTTCATGATGGACCGCGCTCACCATCGGCGGGATCTGTGAGATTTCGCCCATAAAGTCTGGCAGAAGCTTCTCTAAATCCTCGCGCGTGATGTGCGAAGCATCCGTCTGCGATAGAACCTGGCCGGAGGCGTCCTCGGTGTCGGTCTCCGAGCCGAGTTGGATGACGGCCCGATACGCTTTTCCCTGATCGGCGAGGTATTCGGCAATTCTTGTCGCCGGGCCCACGCAAACTAAAAGAACGCCGGTGGCGTCCGGGTCCAGCGTGCCGGCGTGACCGACCTGCTTGACACGCGTCGCCCGCCGGATATGGTACACGACATCATGCGAAGTCATCCCTGCCGGCTTATCGACATTGAGCACGCCCACCATGCGAGGATCAGGCTTGGGCTTGGAAGAGGCCGCCATTAACTGACCGCCGGAAGCGCGGCGATGACCGCGCCGATCACCAAACTCTCAGCCTCCGTCAGGGGACGCGCGACGCTGCATCCGGCCGCCATTTTGTGGCCTCCGCCGCCGAACTGCTGCGCGATCTCCGCGACGTTTACAGTGTCGCGCGAGCGCAGGGAGATGCGCACGGAGCCGCCAGGCATCTCGCGGAAGAACACGCCGACTTCAGCGTTGCGCACGCCGCGCACATAATTGACGATGCCCTCGGTGTCTTCATCCGTCGCGCCCAGCGCGATAAAGTCTTCTAAAGAGGCATGCGCCCAGATCACGCGCCCATCGGGGGTGGAAGTCAGCGTGGAAAGCGTGGCGCCAAGCATCTTGGTCGCGGCGAAGCTGCGATTCTCAAAGACATTTTCGGAAATATAAGCCGGCGGCGCGCCGTGCTCCAGCAATGCCGCCGCGACATGAAAGGTGTTAGGAGTCACGTTCTGAAATCGGAACGAGCCCGTATCGGTAATCACGCCTGTAAACAAACATGTGGCGATTGCTTTGTCGATCGGCAAGTCCATGTGCTGAACCAGGGCGTAAACGATCTCGGAAGTCGACGCGGCCTTGGAATTGAGAACACGGATATCGCCGAAGCTGTTCGCGGTAACGTGGTGATCGACATCGATCGTTTTGGCTGCGCGCTGCACGATGGGAAGCACGCTGTCCCCCACCCGCGAAAGGTCGCCGCTGTCCAGCACGATCGCCAGATCGAACTCGGATGTGTCCGAGCCCTGCCGAACAAGCTCCGAGCCCGGCAGGAATTTATACATCTCGGGAACGCCGTCGGCGGAGAGCAGCGTGATTTCCTTGTTCAGCGGCGCGAGAGCCAGCGCCAGGCCGATCATGGAGCCGAGGGCGTCGCCATCAGGATTAACATGGCAGGCGAACACCATTGTGCGCGCCTGCCGGATGGCCTCCGCAGCCTGCGGGATCGTCGTCAATAGATCAGGGATGGTGTCCTGGCTCATGCGCCGGCCTTGTCCTTGTCTTCGGTTTCCGAGGCGTCTTCATCATCTCCAGGCTCGTCCGTCTCTTCGGCGTCTTCGTCTTCCGCTGGCGCTGCGGCGGCGCGCTCGGCGTCCTCGCGCTTGATCCGCTCCAGCATCTCGAACATCTTGCCGCCGCGCTCCAGCGCGTCGTCATAGCGGAACGAGATTTCGGGAACGTTGATCACGGTCTTACGCCGGCCCAGCTCGCCACGCAGGTGGCCCGTGGCGCCTTTGAGGGCTGCAAGCTCGTCTTTACGCGCCTGTTCGTCGCCCAGAACGCTGAAAAAAACAGTGGCGTGCTTGAGATCTGGGGTCACTTCCACTTCGGTGATGGAGAGAAGCCCCTTGGAAAAGCGCGGATCGCGAAGATCGCGCCGGATAATATCGGAAATTTCGGCGCGCAGGGTTTCCTGCAGGCGCTGTTTTCTAGTCGCTGGCATAGTGTGTTAATTCCATTGGGGAGACGCGTTTTGGCGCCGCAGGGCGCTCTAAAGCATCTCCATCTCATAATGTCCCAGCTCCGCGCGCGGATCGCGCTCCAGGTGATCGATCACTTTATCGAGCACCTCGTTCGCAAACCGGTTGTCGGTCGTCACCAGGGCGATGCCGATGGTGGCGCGGCGCCAGAGATCGTGATCCGCGACTTCCGAAGCGGACACGTTGAAATCGTTACGCAGATGCGCCAGGATGCTTTTCAGCACCTGGCGCTTGTCTTTCAGCGATTGGGCGCCTTCGATCTGCAATTCAGCCGTCAGGACGCCGATGACCATAGTCATATATTCGCGGCCGCATTACGCGGCCGCCATCGGCGCGGGAGCAAATTCGCCCCCACGCCATGGATCATACGCTCGGTTTAGAGCGTGCGCTCGATACGCTTCAGTTCGTAGCATTCGATGCGGTCTTCGATGACTGGGTCGTAACCGGGCACCAGGATACCGCACTCGTAGCCCTGAGCCACTTCGCGCGCATCGTCCTTCTCGCGCTTGAGCGTATCGATCTTGCCTTCAGCCACAAGCTTGCCGCCGCGCTTGACGCGCACGTTGGCGTTGCGGACAACCTTGCCGTCCAGGATGTAGCTGCCAGCGATCGAGCCGCCGGAACGAGGCAGGCGGAATACGGCGCGCACTTCGGCGACGCCCAGAGCGCTTTCCTCGTAGATCGGATCGAGCAGGTTCGCCATCGCCTTTTTGACATCGTCAAACAGGTCGTAGATGATCCGATACTCGCGGATATCGACATGTTCGGCTTCCGCCATCTTCACCGCGCCCGGCTCAGGCCGGACATTGAAGGCGAGGATCAGCGCCGAAGACGCCGCCGCCAGCTGCACATCGGAGTCGCCGACCGAGCCGACGCCGCTGCCGATGAACTTGACCTTGACTTCCGGATGGTCGATCTTCTCCAGCGACTGCTGGATAGCCTCTACGGATCCCTGGACATCGCCCTTGATGATCAAGTTCAGAGTCTTTGACGGCGTGGCCTTGAAGTGACGCTGCATGTCCTCCAGCGTCATCACTCGGCGCGAGCCCATCTGATCTTCCTTGATGTCTGAAGCGCGACCTTCAGCGATCTGGCGCGCGATCTTTTCGTTCTTAGCGACTTCGAACCGGTCGCCGGCCTTCGGAACGCCGTTTAGCCCCAGGATGACAACTGGGAACGCCGGAGGCGCGTCCTTGATGCGCTGGCCCATGTCGTCCACCATCGCTTTGATGCGGCCGAACGTGGTTCCCGCAACAACTGAGTCACCCATCTTGACGGTGCCCTGGTCGACGAGGATCGTAGTGACGACGCCGCGCCCCTTGTCGATCTCCGCCTCAATGACCCATCCGGTCGCCGGAGCGCTCGGATCGGCCTTCGGCTCGATTTCGGCGTCGGTAACGAGGATGATCTTCTCCAGAAGGTCGTCCAGACCAAGACCCTCTTTCGCCGACAGCTCGACGGTCTGCACATCGCCGCCGTAGGCTTCGGGCATGACGTTATGCTCGGTCAGCTGCGTCAGAACGCGGGTCGGGTTCGCGCCGTCCTTGTCGATCTTGTTGACGGCGACGATCATCGGGACGCCGGCGGCCTTGATGTGATTGATCGCCTCGATCGTCTGCGGCATGATGCCGTCGTCGGCGGCGACCACCAGGATGGCGATATCCGTGACCTGCGCGCCGCGAGCGCGCATCGCCGAAAATGCTTCGTGGCCCGGAGTGTCCAGGAAGGTGATCTTGCGCATCACGCCGGCGTTTGTCGGGTCCTCAACGGACACCTGATAAGCGCCGATGTGCTGCGTGATGCCGCCATGCTCGGTGTCCACGACGCGCGCCTTGCGGATTGCGTCCAGAAGAGTCGTCTTGCCGTGGTCAACGTGGCCCATGATGGTCACAACGGGCGGACGGGAGACGGGGCCGGCAGCCTTCTGGCGCGGCTTCGCGGCGACCACGGCCACCTTCGGCGCGGCGGGAGCGGCCGGCGCGGCTTCCATAGCCTGCGGCGCGGGCGTAATCACATTTGTGTTCGTGGTTGTCGCCACGGCGGCTTGCGGCGCAGCGGGAGCAGCCTGCGGAGCAACAATGTTGACCGGCACGCCATAGCTCTTCGCCAGACGAGTGACGACTTCGGGGCTCAATTTTTGGTTGAGCGACGCGAGTACGCCCAGGCCCATCAGCTTTTTCTGGATTGTTGGGGCCGGAATGGAAATCAGGTCGGCGAAATCCTTGAGCGAAACCACGCTCGGGATATCCACGACTTTGCCGGAAGCGGCGGGGCTTTCGGCGGCGGGAGCCGCTGGGGCCGCAGCGGGCTTGGGGGCCGAGCCGTTGCCGTTATGATGAGTGGACGGCGCGGACGCGCCGTTGGATACTCCGTTCGCCCGGTCGGCGACGCGCTTGCGCACACCTTCGGCGGCGGAGTCATTAATTGTGCTCGAAGCTGTCTTTGTCGGTTCGCCCAGTTCTTTCAGGACATCCAACAGTTCATTGCTCGTCAGCTTCAGTTCTTTCGCGAGATCGTATATACGCACACCAGACATAAGGTCAATTCACCTCT
>JAOQAA010000040.1 GCA_025963815.1 Capsulimonas sp. | reverse complement strand
GCATGGCGGGCGCGGCGACGGCTTTGGCGTAGGTCGGTCCCATCAATAGGAACTGCGGCGCGGCGGGATAGATAATGTCGACGGTGGAGATGCATCCGTTGCTGCTGATTACCTTGGGGAAGATCAGCGGCTGTCCGTTGGGGTCGGCGGCGAAGCCTGAGCCGGCGAGGGTTTGTCGGTAGGCCAGCGCGGTGACCTGCGCGTACTTGGCGCCGCCGACCTTGGTCATGTCCGCCATCATCAAATTGTCGAAGGTGACGCTGTGCTTGGCGAGCGAATCGTAATCTTTTTCGGCGGATTGCAGCAGATCGGACGGAGTGGCGCCGTTGCGCCGCCAGAACGGGCGCAGCTTCTGGCGGAAGAAGTTGATCGCGTAGATCTCATCGTACGCCACGCTCATATGGCGGGATACGGGAGCGCTTCCGACTTTGCCGAGGTTGAAGGTGAAGGCGAGCACCGGCTGATCGTCCGAAACTGGCCGCGGCTGACGGGTGTCGTCTTTGGTCGGCAGTACGCCATCCTTTACGAACGAAGCCAGCAGGGCGCTGTTTCCGCCAATGGCGGATTGGGATTGCTTGGCGTTCGCGGCAGCGTAGGCGTATCCCCAGTTGACGCGGATATCGTCGCCGGCGGGAACGAGATAAGTCTGGGCCTTGGTTCCGACGCTCAGCGCTGTCAGTGCGCCAAACGTTTCGCGCTTCCAGACAACGGGGGCGCTGGTCTCATTGACGGCGAGCGCCGAGCTGGTGCTGTCGTAGAGCGAGACGTTATGCGAGCCTTTGCGCGACTTCACATCCCAGGTCAAGTAGCTCAAAGGACGTGCGAGCACGTTGATATCGGCCGGCAGCGCGGGGGTGGTGAAGGTGAGCGTGACGTGTACGTCATCGTTTTCGAAATCGTAGATGCTGCGGGTCGGCAGAACCTTGAGGCCGATCTGCGGCAGCGCCGGCACGTCGGAGGGATCGGCGCCCATCAAGCGATAGGTCTTGCCGTCGATACGGATCAAGCTGACGAGCGCATGATCGCGTCCGGTCCAGTGCTTAGTGGTGCTGTCATTGAGATTGGTCGTGCGGGACCACACGCCAAAGTTAGGATTGGCGGAGACCAGCGGCGTCGCCGGCGGCCGGAGGTCCTGCGCTCCCGCGCCCATCGGCAACAGGGCCGAAAGCGTCGTGAGCGTAAAGACCGTTGTGGAGTACAAAAGCTTCATATATGGCGTTCCCATCTTGGTGAGAGAGTTCTAATATCACAATCTTACCACTCGCCGAAATAAATGGGAATAGCCAAAATACACTTACGCCTTCGCTAAAAACACATTTCGTATGGAAATTATCTTTACCCGATGATGGGGATCTCGGGGGCGATCGCTTCATTGAACACGCGGGCGGTTCCATCCTCGGTAACGGTGAAGATGTTTTCCAGGCGCACGCCGAACTTGCCGGGTAGGTAGATACCCGGCTCAATGGAACAGCAGTTGCCCGGCTGAAGCTTTATGCGATTGCCTTCGACGATATACGGGGACTCGTGGTCCTCCAGGCCGATGCCGTGCCCGGTGCGGTGCAGGAAGAAGTCGCCGTAGCCGGCGTCGGCGATCACCTTGCGCGCGGCGGAGTCCACGTCGTGCCCGGTCGCGCCGGGCTGCACGGCGGCGACGGCCGCCTGATGCGCCGCGTAGACGATCTCGTAGACACGCTTCGCCTCGTCGCTGGCGTGCTCGATGGCGGCGACCCGGGTGATATCGCCGCAGTATCCGCCGACCCTGGCGCCGAAGTCCAGCACCATCACGTCGCCGCTTTTGATCCGCGTCTTGCCGGTATGGTGGTGTGGCTGCGCGCCATTGGCGCCCGCGCCGATGATCGAGCCAAACGAGGTCGTGTGTCCGCGTTCGTTCAGGCTGGTCTCGATCGCAAGCGCGACGCTTCGTTCGGTCGCGCCGATCTTGCAGGCGTCGTAGACGATGGGGATCAGGGAATCGGTGACATCGGCGGCGTGCTGCATCGCAGCCAATTCCAGCGTGTCCTTGGCGGCGCGCAGCGGCTCGATGGCCGCGCCGGCGAGCTTGAGCATGGTGGTGGGCGCGAGGGCCTGGATCTTCAGGGCGAAACGCGCGGGCATGCTTTCGTCGAGCCCGACGATCCCGATATCGAGCGTCAGGTCCACGAAGACTTCCTTCAGCAGCTTTTCCCAGCCGCCGGCGTCGTCCCACACGCGCACGTCGGTGATCCCCGCCGGATTGGCGCGCACCTGCTCGGCGTTGATCGTGGGAGTGATGAACAGCCATGGGTGGTGAGCCGGCACGATCAGCGCCAGAAGCCGCTCGTAGCCTTCCTCGCTAAATCCCGTCAGATATTGCATCGCGGCGCCGGGCGTCAGGATCAGGGTGTCCAGGCCCTGCGTCATCATCTCGGTACGCACGCGGCTCAATCGCAGTTCGTAAGTGTTCATAGTTGAGGCGATTGTACCCCGTCTCGCTCGCGCTCACAAGCGTGGCGCAAAGCAAAACGGCCGATCCTGCCCATTGAGCAGGACCGGCCGCAAGAGAATGCGTCGTTCTGGACTACTGTACGCTCAGGATTTCTCCCGTACGGCTATCCAGATGGATTTCCGTCGCCCCTTGCGGAGCTTTGTTGGCGCCGGCGCTGTCCATTGCGGCAAGGAATTTGCCTTGCAGTACGATCGCGCCGCTCGCCAGATGCGACTGAAGCCCGCCTGTGTTTTTTGCTTCCACAACATGGCTTGTGGCATAGGGGAGAACCGAGGCGACGCGGCCCGTCGTGGAGTTGAAGCTGATAACGACGTCCGTTGCGGTCGCGAGCGTGGAGCCTGAACCGATGACACGGATCGGTTTGGCGCTGAGGCCGTTCCAATAGGTCATCGCTGTGAACCTGTCCGACGCCGTGGCGGTAAAGATGATGTTGGGTAACTCCGGCGAAATGCCGGTGAGCGACGCCACGCGTGTTCCTGACGGCGTGGCGGCGTCAAAGGTCAGCAGGCTGCTGATCGTGTCGCCTTGCTGTGCGAACAGGAAGCCCGACGCTGATGTTCCGTAAGCGTAGCCGGCGGGGCCGACAAAGTAACGCTTTGTGATCAGAGGCGACCATGCCGGCGTTGCGTCGGCTGTAACCCCATCGGTGATCCGATAGGCCTGTGTTCCATCCGCATTCGCGACATAGATTTGAGGGCGGGTCGATGAGTCGGTCCGACTAAAGGCGATTTTACTCCCATCCGCGGACCAAGCGGGAGATAAATCATTATAAGCAGCATACGTCAGTGCTTGAAGACTACCATTAGTTGCGGAGATCACGTAGATGTGGTAATTAGAATTGATGTAAAAAGCAAAAGCAATTTTACTCCCGTCCGGCGACCATGCCGGCTGAATAAAATCGTAGGAGGTGTAAGAAGGAGCGGCGTTATGCGCGCCCGACCCATTGGCGTTCGCAATGTAAATATAGTTATGTCCCGCTGTGGCGTCGTAATGATTGTAGGCGTATTTGGAGCCGTCCGGCGCCCACGTCGGATCGGTTTCCTGCGCAGCGACTGTGCTGAGACGCGTGGCGGTTCCTCCCGATGAACTGATCGAGTAGATTTGTCGAAAGCCGACCGTAGTGTTGCTCTGGTCGAAAAGGATCGTGGCGCCGTTGGGAGAGAACGAAGGGTTAGCGCAATCCGCCCTTCCGTCCGTCAGCCGCACGCTTCCCGTCCCGTCCGGGAGCGCGGTATAAATTTGGAAGTGTCCGACGGACGGGTCATAGCGCATGTACGCAATTCTTGAGCCGTTGGGACTCCATGAAGGCGTTGTCGCGTTACTGTATGTGGGAATGTCGGTGGTTAGCTGTGTCGGGGAAGCCCCATTCGGAGAAATCGTGTAAACCGTGCCCGCACGATCGAACGCGATCAAGCTGGAGCTGACCGAAGGCGATTGCGCCGCCTGGAGCGTTGTGATCGCTGCTCCAGCGACCCCCGTGACGACCGTGCCGCCCGATCCGCCGACCACGGGAGGCTGCGTTGCGCCCACGATATGAGCGGTCAGCGCGCCAAACGTCTGGTCCTGCCCGGCGCCGCCGCCCGGCGTGGTCGGCCCGCCGCCGGAGGAGGATCCACCGCCCCCGCCGCATCCCGCAATTGAAAACACCCCGACCAGCATCGCCGCCGTCGTAACGGCTGCCCGATGAAACCACTGTTTCGCCATTGTCGTACCTCTTTCGCGCCTAACCGTGAGAGAACAATGCTGTTTCATGAAGGGCCGCCGTTCGTCGCGGGTTCAGCCCTCCAGAAAGTTTCGGATCATCTGCTTGCCATGCTCGGTCAGCACGGACTCCGGGTGAAATTGTACCCCTTCCAGCGGCCAGGTCTTATGCTTCAGCCCCATAATCTCCCCGTCCGCCGACTCCGCCGTGATTTCCACAGTATCCGGCAGCGAAGACCGCTCCACGATCAGCGAATGATAGCGGGTTGCCTCCAGCGGCGAAGGTAGGCCCTTAAAAACGCCCTTCCCCGTATGCGTGATCGCCGAAGTCTTCCCATGCATCAGTTTATCCGCCCGGATCACCTTGCCGCCCACGGCCTGCCCGAGCGCCTGCATCCCCAAACATACCCCAAAAATCGGAACCGTCGCCCCGAGTTCCCGAATGACATCCAGCGTCACCCCCGCCTCATCCGGCGTCCCCGGCC
This sequence comes from Capsulimonas sp., assembly GCA_025963815.1. Lineage (GTDB taxonomy): Bacteria > Armatimonadota > Armatimonadia > Armatimonadales > Capsulimonadaceae > Capsulimonas. Next base: position 10,155 of record JAOQAA010000040.1, on the reverse strand, counting down.
CCGGCGAAATCAAAATCTTCTCCGGCGCCAGCGCTTTGATATCGGCGACCGTGAGCATATCGTTGCGGCGGACATCGAGGTCCGCGCCCATCTCGCCTAAGTATTGGACGAGATTGTAAGTGAAAGAGTCGTAGTTGTCGATGACGAGTACTTTTGGCATAATGTCTGATTCCTTAACCGTATCATACTGTGAACTTGCAAGATCGTGGCGCATCCGTGTCTATTTCCCGTTCAACGCCACCAGTGATCCTCTGGCAGCAGACGAACTTCAGTATGCATCACATTCTCAAACCATGCTTTCATTTGCGTTTTCAGGACCAGATACTCCGAAGCTGCATGCGATGTGCCGATCAGGGACATGGGCGTCGTCTTGGCGTACTCCATGATCAGGGCGTCACGCTCACGTCCGATCTCGTTATCGATATGGTTGCGAATCTCGCCGGTCACGTAAGCCTGCGCTCCCTTGGCTTCCACCTCTTTGTAGCGAGCGACTTGCATCCCAGCGCCAGCGACGACCGCGATGCGCGTGAGTTCGTCGTGCTTGGGACCAAGGAACTCTTCATACGGGAGATCCATCGCCGCGATGAGCTCGGCGATCAAAGCGTCGGTGCTGCGCGGAGCGATTTCACAGATGGCTCCGTATGGTCCGTATGCCCCCTCGTAAAAGTGATCGACAACCGTCGCCCCCAGCATCTCGACAATCGCCGCCGTTGTCCCAATCCGCCAATTCAGGTCCATTGGAATATGGCAAGAATAGTACGACAGACCGATTTCGCGCATTGCCCGAAGCTGCGCCTCTGGAATGGGCATGATGAACGGCTCGGGCTGCGATTTGCCCCGAGGATCGCCCATCTTCATGTCAAGAGCATGATGCGAAAAGAACAGATCGCCAGGTTGAGCCTGTCGAATAAATTGATCGATAACGGTTTCGCTTGGAAAAACGCCGCAGAATACAGCGCCGACATCTTCGTGACCACGTATCATGAGACCGTTAAACCGAGTGCAAAATTCCGGCTCAAAGTAGCCGCGCCAATCGACGCCGATCGGATCATAAGTCATGGGCACAAACTGTCGAAACGCGGGATCGCTGTCGACTCGCTTGATATTGAAAAGATCATCAAGCGCGCTTGTGATGTGTGCTAACTTTTGCATGGCGAACTCGTTTTCATTGTCATCGATTTTTCTCTTTGGGCGCCACCACGTTGGGCTCTGAATCGGGAAATGGAGGAATTGGTTTCAACCCTCGCTGATCCATCGCTGCTAGCAAGCGACGATATTCACTCAAAAGCCATCCCCGACTGCCCCAATCTTCGCTTTCCCAATATTCAGTCAACTGCGGCCACAAGAACGTAGGCTTCGCACTGCCGTCAGGCGGCGCAATGACTGGATCATCGTCTTCAGGATCAATTTTCGTGGGCTCGGTGGGAATGCAGGCCATCATTGAACGTGTATATTCCCAATCGTGGTGAAATACTTGTTCCAGGGCTCCGACGAACCGCGACACCGCTAAATCAAATTCATCGGGCATTTCTGGGACTTTCTTTATGACTAGGATTTTCCGTTATAGTCAAATAGCTTATTGAGCGTTCATCGAAACAGACATTCTATTCGTCATCAAACTCATCTCGCGCCTTTTGCAGCTTCGCTCTGACAGCGGGATCATCTGATCGGTAGTTCAAACCAAAAGTCTTTTGATAATAGATCAGAAGTTTGGATCTCACACCCTGAGTGAATGGGTGCACGACGCTGTTGCAGTCTTCACCGTAAAATACGTCGCAGCCTTCCAGGCGCCCTTCGAGCCATTCCGCGATTCGGACAAATTCCGGCATGTCGCCACGCTCGTACCCGACGCCAAAATAATCTTTGTAGAGATTAAGATTTAGCCATAATCCTGAGTGAATGTAGGCTTCATATGGAGTCTTGAAGTAACTCAAATAGCATTCCAGATCCTCAGGGGTAATGGTGACAATTGGGCCGCCGCCGAAGAAGTCCTCGCACGGATCAAGGGAAAGCTCAGGCGTCTTCACCAACTCAATTCCAAGTGATTCTGGTGTGACGCCGACGGGAAGAGCGTTCACGCGAAATATTATTTCCGCCCCAAGGGCCATGGCGACTTCCTCAATACGGACAACTCAAGCAAAAAGCCGGACACTTCCATAATGGGAGATGTCCGGCTTCTGTAAACTTCGCAAATCTGATCGATCTCAGGCGTGTACAGGCGACGGCATCCCCAGCGGAGTGGGGCGCCACCATTGGCGGGTCTGTGTTTGCGCGCCTGTGATCATGGGATTATGATACTGGATGGGGGTGGGTTCTGTCAAGACGGTGTTTGGAGGCGCGTCAGACGTTTGTGTGCGCGTGGAATATGATCCATGTGGTCGGGGCGTTTCCCGTTACGCCCGCCTGTATCGTTTCCACTTGACGGATGGTAAAACCGGCCTCACGGAGCAGGGCGGCGAAGTTGTCTTCCTGCCAGAAGATAAACTGCCGCTCAATACCCTTTCCGTACTTGTCGTCGTAAACCATCTGAGGGCCTTGTGGGCCGGCTTTGAGCGAGATGCGTGCGCGGCCGTTGGGCGCGAGGATACGGTGCAGGTCGCTCAGGAACTGAGACACGTCGGGCTCTGGAACGTGGATGAGCGAGGCTGCGATCCATGCGCCGTCAAAAGAGTGGGCGCCGAAAGCGTTTCCGATTTCTCGCATATCTAATTGCAGAAATGTTGGGTTGCCTGGCGCTGAATTTTCTTTGGCGACTTGGATCATCGCTTCAGAGTAATCGATGGCGGTGACCTCAAGTCCCAGGCTTGCAAATTGCTGCGCGTGAACGCCGGGGCCGCAGCCGATATCGATCAGACGTTTTCCGCTCAAGCTCTCCGCAAACGCTGGAAGGTCTGGGCGGATTGCGAGCTTGTGGTGAGACAAGGCGGTGTTTAAGAACGCCCGCGCCACTTCAGTGTCTTCGTATGTTTGCCGCGTGGCGGCTTGGCCGTCGGTTGTTCCATCTGTGCGCATTATCTTTAGGCTCCGATACAGTGGCGGCGCGTTATGACACGATTCGGATTTCGTCGCTGACTACGACCCAATCGTCTCCGAATTTTCTCAGATCGATGTCGTCGCCGGTTCCGCTCAGGCCGCCGTAATAGGTGCGCAGGTAGACTCGGGCGCGGGTATGGTCTGCGTTCCAGAGAACGGTGGAGTTGGGATCTTTGGGTTGATACCCGCTGCCGTCGAAATTGAGCATGGGCGGGCCGAAGCCAACGAATGCGGGGCCGTGATTGTAGAGTGCGTCGAGCGGTGACTTCGATTCGCTCGGCTTACCCAGAATGATCCAGTTGGAGCCGATCAGCTCAAATGGGACGATCCCTTTGGGGAAGGTGACTAGAGCGGGAGTGGGCGATGCCGGCTCAGGCGACCAGGTATGCGCTTCGAAGGCGGCGGATAGGATCTGCTCCGTTTCGGAGAGGGAACGTGATTTGGTGAGTGGGTTCTTGTCAACGGCGTCTTCAATTCCGTCGTGATCGGTATCCTTGTTCTTTGGGTCCATGCCCAGGCGCTGCTCCAGAAGGTCGGTCCAGCCGTCGCCGTCGGTGTCCGCGCGAAACTTGGGATCATTGATGTATTGGAGGAAGTTTTCGGGCTTTCCCAGCTGCTTTGGGGTTAGCGTCGTGAGCATCGGGTCCACCCAATGATCGCCCTCGGATCTGACAATCCAGAGATCGTCCTGCGAACCCGCAGCACGGGAATTGACGAGGCCCCAAAGCCGTCCGCCTGCGTCTTTCGCGGTGGCGACGAGCTTTGAGACAGGGTAGTCTTGATCGGCGTCAGGTAATTGACCCAGTTTAGACAGCTGCATAACCTCGGCGAGGGAAGCGGCTGTTTGTTTGGCTCGCGCGGCGAGAACGGCTTGCACGGCGGCGGGATCGCCGGTCTTTGCTGCGTTGATGTAGGCGGTATGCCGCAGTTCGGGATCGGCGGCGCTGTCGGAAAGCACGGAGACGAGAAAAGCCGTTGCGGCTGGCGCATCCGACTGCTTCACGACATTCAAGGCGGCATAGCCGGCGCTGAAGGTATAGGTCCAGTCGATCTTCTCTGATTTGAGAATTTTGATAAACAAAGGCAGTGTGAGATTTGCGTCGCCTTTCCACGCCACGATAGAGAGGATTTCCTGCCGCGTGCTTTCATCGCCGTGAACGGGTTTCGCCGACGCGAGGAGCTTGAGAAGCTGTGGCGTGAACTTCGGCTTCGCGAAGGCCGCCACTACCTTGGCGCAGTCCGAGAACCGGCGATACGAATCGGATTTGTCGGGATTTGCTTGATAGGCGAGCATCCGCTGCTGCAGCTCTGCCGTGAGCGCTGGAAAGGCGTCATCGCCCAGCGCGCGCAGATTGTTCTGATCGTTGGGGTCGAGCTTGTCAAGCCGTGAGACCAGCGTGCGCGCGAGCGCCTGGCATCCCGCAGTGTCCGAAGGCAGCTTGTCCGGCGTCCCGTGGCGGAATAAGCAAAGCGTATTGCCGACGGTCGTCAGGAAGCCTCGATTTGTGATGATGAGATTGCGCCCCAGTCCCGGCTGGCTCCACTTCCATTTCACGCGGCCGTGGGAGTTGAGGCAGTACACTGTTTCGTCGACAATCGTCCAGAGGTCGGCGCCGACATTCACGGGCGCAGACACATTTGGTTCGACCTGCTTCGACAGAGTAAGCGACCACGCTCGTTTGCCTGTCGCTGCGTCCAGTGCGTTGATCTGTCCTCCGTTCACGGAGATGATGTCGCTGCCGCTGACAAGCCCTTTGGTCAGTCCCTCAACGGTAGAGATGACGTGGCCGCCGTTGATAACGGCGCTGTCGCCGACATCCGCACGGCGCCACAGTGTCTTGCCATCTTGAAGGCGGAGACACAGCATTGACTTGTCGGTAAGGGCGGTGTACACGCGCTCAAAATCGAGGTCTTGTCCCGCAGGCCAAACGTTCTCGCCGGTCACCGGCTGGCTGCGCCACAAAATTCGGCCAGTGCTGCTCGAAAGGCAAAACAACTGGGTCAGCTCTTGACTAGCCGAGAGCTTGGCGTTGGCGGTAACCAGGACTCGGTCGTTCTCAAGAATGACGATTTTGTCTGAATTGAATTTGCGCGGCGTTTCCGGCGCGCTGAGATTGGTCTCCCAGGCGACCCGATGCGTCTTGGTATCGATTGCAGCGATCTTGCCGGTGTGCAATTCGCAGTAAAGATGGCTGTTGTCGATACGGACTTCATTGATTTCACTTTTGACGGGCATGCTCCACTGAAGCCGACCCGTCTTTGAATCACGCGCTTGAATTCCAAACTGGTACAGAGCGCTGTAGACGGTATCCCCGCCAAAATCGGCGGCGCCGACGACCGAATATTTTTCATCTTTATGGCTCCAGATCGGCTTGCCAGTCGCGAAGCTAAACGCGCCGACCTCATAAGGGCCTGCATAGAGGACGCTCCTTGATGAAATCACGGAGTGACTGATCTGGGGACCAGACAATTGCGACCACTCCGTCTTAAAGGGAGGTGTGAACGTATCACTCGCTACAAAATCGGCGTGCGACACTTGACACGCCGAAATTAGTAAACTTACGCCAAGCAGCAAACGTATTGCATCCATCGATCTGTGATTCATGGTCATTCCCATCGTTTCGGAAGGACTAATTGCGCGGCGGTGGCAGTTTCTTTCCATCCACGTACATGGTTTCGCTGACGAACGTCTCATTCAGCAGCCGCCACTTGCCCGATTGCTTCACCCATTTGTCTAGAAAGTTTGCCCCGCCGGTCAGGTGATGGATCTGACCTTTCGGCCCGAACTCCCCTTCACGGTCGCGTTCGATGATATCGCCTTTTTGATAGACATTCGCGAGAGCGACATCGCCATGCACAACCAGCTTTGTGATCGTGGTCTTGACCTTCGTGGTCTCTCCCCGCTGGGTCTCGCCTCCAGCCGCCATGGTGCTCTTTGCCCTGCGGATGAGCAGGTCTTTGTAGGGACCCGCCGCCATGACATCGCTGAGCACGGTGATCAGTGGCTTGCCCCCGGGTCCGCTGAGCTGCACGTCCATCCGATGGTAACTGATCGCTAATTCTTTGCGCACGCCGCCGTCGTCGTTTCGAGCCTGTGATGCTGAAGCAGATGAGAGCAGCAAGAAGGCGGCGGCCACCCAATATTTTCGCATGTCGTTTCTCCTGAACCAAGATGGTCAACGATTTAGTTTCTGTTCGATCAGTCGAAACTCCGTCAGCGTACGATCGCCTAAATGAAAGAGCGGCGAAAGTGGATCAAGATTATTGCCCAGGTCGTCCCATTTTGCCTGGTAAGTATAAACACCTTCCGGGGTCAGAGCGTAAAAGCGAATTTGCTTGCTTTCCGGGAATGGGTAGGATTGTGTCGGCTGCATGAGCCGAACGTATTCCCGAGCGGCGGCGACAAACGCCAAACCCGAGTTTCGCACAGTTTCATGACCGACCCCGCCGAGCAGCGCGCCGCCGTTGCTGTAGTAGATGCTGACCGTTCCCTCGGCCATCGCCATCAGCGTCGCGGCGCCGCCATCGAAGCCCATCTCCATCAAAATCCCATAAGGCTCGCCGGGCTTAGCGGTCAGGCCCACGTCTTCCGGCTTCGTTGTCAAAGCCATTTTGCGCAGGCCCTGCGAAATTTCCGATGAACTTTTTGGAGCGGCTTCTTCGATTTTCTGTTCTGACTTTTTGGAAAACGGCCACATGGTGTTGTTACTCTTTACGTCTTTTAAGATAAGCTCCCGTCACGCAATTCCTGGTAGATCGGATTTGGAAAAGGCGCGTCGTAGGGTTCTTTGCCGTCGAGGCCGAGGGCGAAGAAGAGGGTGGTGAACTGTCCGTGTTTGTAGATGCTGTTCTGGATCATATGACTCACGAACCAGCGGACGTTGAGACCGGGGTAGTCGAACTGACAGCGCGGGGAATCGAACTGCTCCGGCGTGAGCGAAAGGAGCAGCGTTTTCCAGCGAGCGGTTTCTTCCGCGAGTTCGTCGCACATGGCGGCTGGGTCGGCGGGCGGATCGGGGATCAAGTCGTGCCGAAGCGCGTCCGGCTCCAGGATGTGCTGGCGGTCGCAGATAAGCCATTGCCAGGTGTGGGAGGCCAGAATGCGGGCGGTCGGGGCGGCTACGTCCGGCGTCCAATCCCAGAGATCTGCGGGAAGCAGCCGCAATCGCTCTGTCATAGTATGCAGGTGACCGCAAAGGATGCTGACGTACGCTTCGTTCTCATTCTGATGACAGAGCGTTCCATTCGGCATCCAGTAGGACTCACTGAGGGTTTGTGACATCGTTATTCTCCTTCGATGCTGCCTGCGTGTGGTGGTTAGGTCGGCGTATCGACATCGTCCCAGTCCGCGTTTTCAAACCGAACGAGCCAGTTGAGCGCGTGGTGGCGTTCGCTAATGACGCCCGGCTCCAGCTGCGCCGGCGGGGACAGTTCCTGTTGGTGCGCTTCTCGCACCGCCCAGTGCAGACGGTAGTGCAGGTCCAGCGCATCCAGTATCTCTTCCGTGGGACGCAGGGCAGCAGACTGAATGAACGCGGCGTTATTGTTGTTGAGAATGTTGCGGGTCGCCTTGGCGACATCGCAGTTTTGTGTCGGCCAGGGAAGTTCCGAGAGAGCGAGCGCCCATTGGAGCACGGCTTGAGCTTCGTACCGCCATGCGAAGTTGACGATGTCCTGCTGTGAAGGTGGATCCGAGAAGATGAAACTCCGCTCCATAGGCGTCAGCGCCTCAAAACCGAGTGGAAACTGCGTTTGCAGCTTCTCGGTGGGAATGGGCTGGTTCAGATCCAGCGACTCGGCCTTCAGGCTTGGGAGAAACAGCCCTAGTGCTCTTTGGGCGACTTCGGAGGCCGTCTGCAGATCTACTTCGCTTGCGCCAATCACCGGCGGCAGGGTGGTCGGCGTGCGGATTCCCGATTCCATCAGAACGCTTTCCATGCGAGCCTTACGATCGACGGTGTCCGGAGGGTAGGGAACCTGCGCCTCTGGATCGTTTTCTCCGCCTGGGCCGACGAGAACGAGGCCGTCGGGATCGCGGACGGCGCCCTCCGGGGTGAAACAGACGCCATTGGCTCGCCAGACCCACTGCGCCATCGCTTCAAAATCGTGATCCTCGACATGGATGCTGAACTGATGCCGCACGCGCAGGATGTGGAGGAGGACATGGTAACGCGTTTGCGTCATCTGCCCATCGCCTCGGCTTTGCACGTAGCCCGCGAAACCGTTGAGATGCGTGGTGAGGTCGGGATCGCTGAGAGCCCGATGTCCCACGAGCTCATGGGGGAAATCGGGAGCAGAAGGCGCTCGCAGGGTCGAGTAGATATTGATCAGAGTTGTCATACGGATTGCCTGTCCATCTGTTCCGAGGCGTCTTCGACCAGCCGTTTCCCCATGCTGATCACGTTGTCGACAGAAAAGCCGATGCTCTGGTAAAACTCAATGACATCAGAGTTCGATGCGCGGACTTGAAGGTTAATCTTCGGGCAGCCGGCATCGCGCAGCAGGGCTTCGGCTTTATCCATCATTTGCCGGCCAAGGGAACGTCTTTGTACGGATGGAGACACAGCCAGATAGTTGATCCATCCGCGATGGCCCTCATACCCCGCCATCACCGTCGCGACGATCACCTCGCCCAGCAGTCCCACAAGAAACATTTCCCGATTGACATTGATCTTCCTTTCAATATCCCGCTCGGGATCGTTTTGTGGGACGACCAGCGAGCATTCCCGCCAAAGCTCGATCACCGCGCCTTGATCCTGTGTCTGGTATGAACGTATCGTAAAGTTATTATCCTGCATTTCGTATTCCATTCATGGGGGGGCGCGAAATTGTCAGCGGTTTGCAGCGTGAAACACATGGACTGCGTCCTCGCCGGCGACGAACGCGTTTCCAGCAGCATCCACGGCGAGAGCGGTCGGCGCATTTGTCGGGAAAGAGCCGATCAGCCGCAGGCTTTGGTCATAGATGAGAACGCAGTTTCGCCCACGGCGTTCGGGGCGTGGTCCGGCTTCGTAAATCTCACGAACTCGCTCGGCGATGTAAATGCGCCCCTTGGCGTCGGCGGCGATCGCCACGATGAAGCCTTCGACATGGAGAATTGTATGCTTGACGATTTTCCCCTCGGGACTCATATGGACGATTTCTCTGTTGAGAACGGTTTCTGATGGCGTTTGCGCGGCGGCGAGGCGGTTTCGTTTCATATCCCAAAGCGCCGTGAACCAATATCCCTGAGCGTTCCGCACTGCTTTCAAATCTTCGCTGCTCCATCGAATGCGCGGGGCCGGAAGAGAACGCAGATGAGAATCAAACCGGGCGAAGTATGCGCTGCCGTCGTACGACATCACGGCAAAAACGCCTCCGGCGACGGAAGCGGAAACGCCGCGCACGAGTGTATAAGGCGGGAATATACGCTGACCGAGATAGCCGCCCTGGCGGCCGAAGCGTTCGATTCGGTGTGGACCCTCCACATATTCGCTGTCTCGCCTGGGGATTTTCTTCTCGTATGATCCCGTATCCGTGACGTAAACCTGCCCCTTCGCGTCAACCGCTACGGCGCCGGGACTTAAGAAGCGGCCAGGGCCGCGTCCCAGCCCCCCGAATTTTCTCACATACCGCCCATTTCGGTCAAAGATCAAAACCTGCTGTTTACTCCTGTCGGCGATATAAACAGACTTGGTGATGGGATCGACGGCAATGCTGTTCGGCGCGCCGATGCGCCCCTGGCCGAACGTGCGCGTTAGTCGAGCGGCGTGGGCGGCGCCTATACAGGCGATCCACGCGAGCGCGGCCACAATCGTCATGGTTTGGATCAATCTTCCTGTTTTCGTCATGGCCGTCCTCCATTCCTCAGAGTCGCGCGAGAAGCGGGCCGGATATCTTGTGTCAGGCAATGCGCAGCGTAAACCGAAAGCGCATATTTTCTCCATACCACTGAGGGAACGCCGTGCCGTAGAGATTATTGTGCAGGTTGATATGGACCCCGCCGTGCATGTCCGGCTGCGTGTTTGTGAAATCGAGGAGTGATCGCGCGCCCACCGTCACGAGCGGCGCATCCAGGGTTTCGAGCGTGAAACTGCCTGTGGCGTCCTGATAGGAGACCTCGCGCGTCACCGCGTGCTGACG
>JAOQAA010000188.1 GCA_025963815.1 Capsulimonas sp. | reverse complement strand
CCCACACCCATCAGTTCCAATGATAATCAGACCTGGGAAAAACTCCGTGGCGCCATAACCGATGGTCGCTTCCGACACATCAGTTTTTTGTCACCGATCATAGTAAATGTGATCGGTGACTATTGCTTCACTCACACTCAATGCCGATAACCGGAAAGCCAAATGAGAAAATTTATTGCAGCTCTAATTTGCCCCCGCTCACGGCGTACACCTGTGCCTGCTCCAGCACACCCTTGGAGAACGGACGCAGGTTCGTACAACTTAGAAACGTCTGGGAGCCGGCGCGTTCGGTGAGGTCGAAGAGGTGGTGGCGGCGGACGTCGTCGAGGTCGGAGAGGACGTCGTCGAGGAGGAGGATGGGGGGTTCGCCGACGAGTTCTTCGATCAATTGGCGCTCGGCGAGTTTGAGCGACAGGGCGACGGTGCGCTGCTGGCCCTGGGATCCGTAGAGGCGGGCGTCGACGCCGTTGACGAGGAAGGTCAGGTCATCACGCTGCGGGCCGCGCAGGGTCGTGCCGCGCTGGATCTCGTCGTGGGCAATCGCGGCGAGGGTTTCGGCGAAGGCTTCACGCACGCCGGCTTCGTCGACGGCGCCGTCCAGAGGGAAGGATGGGTTGTAAATGACCTGGAGGGAATCTCGGCCATCGCTGAGAGTATCGTGGACCTCGGCCGCGAGCAGGCTGAGTCGCTCCAGGAAGAGTCGGCGGCGGTCGATCAGCCGGGCGCCGTGATGCGCCAGCTGGGCGCTCCAGCTGGGCAACACCTCTCGCAACCCGTCCAGGCTCCCCCGCGCGTCTCTCAGGTCACGCAGGAGCCTGTTACGCTGCTCCAGGGTCTTTCGGTAAGCTCCCAATGCGTGCACATAACGCGGGGATGTCTGGGCGATCTCCAAATCCAGGAACTGACGGCGCACGGCTGGCTCGCCGTGGACGATCTCCAGATCCCCGCTGTCAAACAAAACAGCGTTGAGCTGGCCGATCACCTCGGCGAGCTTAATATGCCGGACTCCATTGACTCGGGCGACTTTCTTATCGGTCTGAGAAAAGATCATTTCCAGCACGACATCGCTGTTCTTTTCGCGAGTCACACTCGCCGTGATTCTCCCGATCGGATCCTCAAAGCGAATCAGTTCCGTATCCTTGCCGGCGCGAGTCGACTTGCTTGTCGCCAAAACATAGATAGACTCGAGAAGATTGCTCTTGCCCTGAGCGTTCCGTCCTGAGAAGACATTGAGTCCGGGACCGGGCTCGATCTTCAGTCCCTCATAATTCCGAAAGCTCTCCAGCTCAAGAGTCACAATCCGCATATGTCCCGATTCCCGCTCCCTAGATTCGTCCCGCCTCAGAGTCTTATTCCCAATATATAAGAATGATTCTGGATTCGTATTAGTAATAGAATTGTGACTCGACTGTGACTCCCGAATCGCGACTCGCATGAATCGACGGATTCACAGCGCGACTCGCCATACCCTAGTAGCAAGACTCTGAAACGACTCGGGAATCGTTATCGAATCGACGAGTCACATGGGAGTCACAGCGAGTCACAGAGTCTCCAGATTCTTCCAGCGACTCGTGACTCGACGGATCGAGATTCCTTGGAGGAGTCACAAGGGAGGGAGTCACAGGCACGGAGAGTCACAATCGAGTCACAGCGAGTCACATTTGAATTCTCGCTGACGTTTGAGAAGAGTCTGGGCTGGCCGCGAGTCTACAGCGAATGTTCGATCTCGTTGCGAATCCCGGCGATGATCGCGAGAATCAGAGGGTCGGACTCCATGGATTTGCGCATGCGGGAATGTGCATGCGCGATGGCGGAGTGATTCTTGCAGCCGAAAGTGACGGCCAGCGCGGACATAGGAGTCTTAGTGAGTTCGCGGCACAGGTACATGCAGATCTGACGCGCCTGCGCCACGTCCTTATCGCGGGTAGAGCCGCCAAGGATCATATCCTTGGTAACGCCCATATGCGCCGCCGCCGCGTCCAGAATGATGTCCACGGCCGCGCCAGCGCCCGTGCTGACGCTCGGGCGGCCGAATGCGACATAGTCCGTGGGGTGCGGGGCGAAGCTGGGCATGCGCTCGACGAAGTACGAACTCAGAACGTCGCTTGCAAGCTGCTTGGTGATCGGACTCTGCGCGAGCGATGCATACGCCATCAATTTGATCAGCGCGCCTTCCAAAGCCCGGATGTTGCTTTGAATGAGACTCGCCATGAAAGCGATCACATCGTCGGGGATGCGTAGGTTCTCTAAAATTGCCTTGCGCTGGAGGATCGCCATACGCATTTCTAATTCCGGCGGCGAGATGTCGGCAATCAGACCACATTCAAATCGGGACCGCAGGCGCTCGTCCATCAGGCGAAGCTCACGCGGCGAGCGGTCGCTGGTGATGACGATCTGCTTGTTCTGCTGGTGCAGCGTGTTGTCGGTGTGGAAGAACTCTTCTTTTGTCTGTTCTTTGGAGGCGATGGTTTGAATATCGTCGACCAGCCAGACATCGACATTGCGATAAGCTCGCCGGAACTCTTCCGTGCGCTTATCGCGCAGGGCCATCACGAAGTGGTTAGTGAATGTTTCCCCGCTGACATAGGCGACACGGGCATGGGGCAGGGTCGCTCGGACATAGTGGCCGATCGCCTGCATCAAGTGCGTCTTTCCTAAACCGGGGCTGCCGTAAAGAAAGAGGGGGTTGTAGGTGCTGGCGAGGCCCTGCGCCACGGCCATCGCGCCAGCCTGCGCCAGGCGGTTCGATTTCCCGACGACGAAGTTATCGAACGTATACTTATCGCTGAGCGCGCTCGCCGTCAGTTCCGAGCTGAATGGGTTATTATTCTCAATGACCCGGACGGGCTCGCGTGTGGTTTCACGGCGCGGCATGACCTCCGGGCGGATGCCGTCGCGGATGCCGCTGAAGGCGGTGCGGTCCGGCGGCGCGCCGGCGCTGGGCGAGGCGGCCTGCTGGAGCGGGATCGGCTGTTCGCCGAGCAGGGGATGGACTTCGGGGGTGGCCGTCACGAAACGAAGCTGAAGGCCTGTCGTATCCAGGTGCTGCTCCAGATAATCGCGCAGCTCCTGCGAATACTTCTTTTCGGACCATTCCCGGGCGAACGACGAGGGCGCGCCGAGTACGACGATCGTACCGTCGAACGACAGCGGGTGCAGCGCCTCTAAGAAGTTCTTGAAAGTGGCTTTGTTGTACTTGTTCGCGAGCGTCCGCAGCGTCCGGTCCCAGGCCTTGCGCAGCGCGATGATATGATCATCTTCTCCCAGCACAAGCTGCTGGGTCTTTGCATTCGGTTCTTCGGGTTTTGGGTGGCTGCTCACAGGTAATAATGACCGCTTCTCTGTCGTCGGAAAATTGCTGGGCGGCCGCTCTGGCGGCGGCTCGATAATGGCGGAAGGCGACTCTTTTCGCAGGAAAATAGTCGCCTCAACGCCGCTCATTATACCGTAAAACGAAGGGGCCGGCAAGCGAAATTTTCGCCTACCGGCCCTTACTGTCCAAACACGGGAACGGATCGGAGACCCCGCGAGAGTACGAGTGTCTACTATCCCACGAGCTCACGCGCGGCCCGCAAAACTTCGTCGTAATCGGGTTCGGTCGCCACTTCCGGCACCGTCTGAATGTAGCGAATCACACCGTCTTTATCGACAAGATAGATGGCGCGGGTGAGCAGTCCCAGCTCCTTGATGTGGACGCCGTAGTCGTCGGCGAACTTGCGGTCTTTGTGATCTGAAAGCATCGTGATATTGTCGACATGCTCCTGGATCGCCCAGCGCTTTTGCGCGAAGGGCGTATCGGCGCTGATCGAAACGGCGACGATCCGATCCGACGGCAGCGTCGCGATATGCCGGTTGAATTTGCTGGTTTCCAGCGAGCAGACGCTGGTGTCGATCGATGGCACCAGGATCAGCAGGACGGCCTTAGTTCCGTTCTCGCGCAGCTGATCGAGCGTGGTCGGCTGCAAATCCGTTCCCGTCAGCTGGAAGTCCGGCGCTTTGTCGCCCACCTTCAGCTCCGGGCCCAGAAGCGTCATCGGGTTTCCTTTGAATGTGATGGCGCCGGAGCGCTCGCTTTGCTCGGTTGTCATGGAATTCTACTCCTTGGATTAAAAACGCCTCAAACGGCGGTCACTTCAGGGCTATGCGTCGCCTGGTTTCACAAGACGAGGTGCATCAAGAGATAGGGCTTCGGCTTGATTTCGCCGTGCAGCAATGGGAACTCGATACCCAGTGAATTGAACTGGCTGATGCGGCCCGAGAGTCCCAGCGATATTCCACGGAATGTCAGCTGCCCGTCGAGCGAATAGCGCCCCTTCTGATCGAAGTTGATCAGCTGCGTCGCGATCGCGGGGCTGAAGCCTCCCCGGCCGCCCAGCATTAGGCCAAGCTTAATTGTCGGCGCCGCGATCGTCTGCGGAGGGTTGAACGCTTTGCCAGAGTTGAAGAACCGTGCGCGCAAAAACTCCGCTCCGACTGTGGAGGCTTTCTTTTCCGCCAGCACCAGGCCGTAATGTCCGGTGTTCGCCCAGACGATCGGCGCGCCGCCAATGGAGTCGGCGAGCAGCTGGGACTGCTTCGGCAAAATGAACATGTCGTAGCGGCCGTTGACCAGGAGCGCGTTTTCCGCGCCGTAACCCTTGAGCCAGTTCGTCGGCTCAATCGGGGCCAGACCGACCTTGAGGTCTTCGTAATCGTAGCCGTGCTGGACGAGCTGTTTGTGCAGGCCCGCCATAAACGGACTCTTCCAAAGCAGACCCGCCGCATCCGCGCCGCCATCGATCGACAGCAGCACCTTCGCCCGGCGGTCCACGCCGGCGCAAAGTGAGGCAATGATCGCGCCCAGGCTGATGCCGCTCATGCCCATCCGGCTGGAGTCGATGTCGGGCCGGGTTTCCAGCCAGTCCATGGCGCGCCGCACGTCAAGCACGTTCTGGCGAATGGCGCCGACCATTTGCGGCATGTTGCCCGACAGCAGCTCGGCTTCAGGCGTATGAGGAACGGGACGGCGCTCCAGGCTGAACGGGGATTCGATCAGCAGCGCCGCCGTGTTCGCCTTGGTGACATCCTCGCAGAACTGAAACTCGTTCTTCATGTTGCGCGGCAGCCACTCAGGAAGAACGATCAGCACCGGATGCGGCCCCGCTCCCGATGGCATGAATAGGTACGCCACCACGGTGTCGTTGGTCGCGAACGGTGTCGTCACCGGGCTTTGATAGGTAATCCGAGTGATCTTGATTCCGTGCGTGTCCTGATAAGGCTTCTCGTCGACGACGACCGGTGACTTGTTATCGTAATCGTAATAGGAAGGATCGGCGACGTAGGGGCCAGGAGGAACCGTCGGGGTTATGGTGGCCACTCGCCCTGCGGCGGGAGCGTCCGGCGCGGCGGGCGTTTGCGCTGCGGCGGCGGAGCCAAAAGCGCCGCCAATCAACGCCATCAGCAGATATACGACCGGCCGCAGAGCGCGCCGAAAAAAGCCATGTTTCGTCACTAGAATGGAGTTATCCCCGTCTGGCTTGGCCAGTTTCTATCCGCATTGATGCGTTTAGTATACCTCCATGGCCTAGTGATCTTAGGATATCAGTGACGGGATGTCAGTGGATATTGCCGGAAAACGAGTTCAAAAACACCCAGCCGCCTACGATGGTGGTGCTGATGATCAGGACGCCTTTGATTTCCAGCGAGAGATTTGAGGCGAAGGCGATACAAAGCAATGGGATGGTGACGACGGCGGCAAACTCCAGCATTTTCTTACGCTGCCCTTCATTCGTCCAAATTGTTTTGAGAGATTCCAGATAAGTATCGTGAAGCAGCTCGCCTCCGCACTCTTCGCATGTCCGTGCGTTCAATGGGTTGGAGGCGCCGCAGAAAACGCAGGTGTGAAGATCCCGCGCTTTGCCAAGCCGGCGTCCTTGCGCCGGAGCCGCGCTTTGGTGCGCCGAAGCGTCGAGGTCCATTTGTATCTGACGGATCTTGTATTGGATTCCGGCGCTGGGCCGGTCGCCCGCCGTTTGCAGAGCCTTTTGATACGCGCCGAGAGCTTCGATGAGCCGCTGCGCCTCGCGGTACAGATCACCCAGACCTTCGTAGGCCGCCGTGTTGCTGGGGTCATTCTGGATACGCCGCCGAAATCCCGCCTCGGCGTCCCGTCGCCGCTGCGCTTCGCGCCGCGCCTGCAATTTTCGGTATCCGTACCAGGCAGCAAGGCCAACCAAATAAATGATGATGAGAACCAGCAAAATCGTCTCCGAGCAAGATGGGTTTGGAGTATCATCTAAGAACGGTCCGCGCGCGAAATGGTTTCGGCAAGCGGTCAGGAGAAACGACATGCATCGCCCTTTCGCCCGCATCCTCACGACCATCATCTTGGCGTCCACCGCCCTTCCGGCCCTCGCCGAGCGCGACATCGTCTTCGCCGCCCGCTACTACGCTCTGCCCGGCGCTCGACAAACGACCCACTTCCATCTCTATCGGATCAACCCTGATGGGACGGGCCTCAGGCCGCTGACCTCGGGGGCGCATGACGATGTCGCACCGCGCTGGTCGCCCGACGGCCGCTGGATCGCCTTCACTCGCGACAGCGCTCAGCTTTGCGTGGTTCGCGCTTCGGGCGGCCCCATTCACGTTCTCTCGTCGGTCAATGCGAAGTTGCGGGATTCGTCCG
>JAOQAA010000175.1 GCA_025963815.1 Capsulimonas sp. | reverse complement strand
ACCAGAGCGCAGAAGTCCCCCTTCGGGGACTACATAATTCTCAACGGTGTTGCCGAATGGTATGTTTCCGTTAGACGGCATCGTGTTCGATCATGTAACCCACGCCGGTGGGTTTCTGCGCACTTGCAGGCGCGGTTTCTAACCGCCGGCCACCACGGGTACGGCGTGAATTCATTCGCCAGCCTTCTGTACGCGCTGCGCCAACGAAAATCAAATCTTATAGGCCGATTCATGGTATCCTAATCTCACAGACCCATCGCGTGCGCCTGACCTAACACGGATACCATGCACTTCCCATTCGCATTCGACCGGCCGCTTGTTTTTCTTCTCCTGCCCGTGCTGCTCGCCGCCGTCTGGTGGGCGGCCCGGCGGTCGCTCGCCGGACTGCATCCGGCGACGGAGATGCTGGCGCTTGCCGTGCGCATGGTGGTCGTCACACTGCTCACGATCGCGCTGTCCGGCGTGCATCTCGTCAAGCACAGCGATAAGCTGACGACGATTTTTCTTGTGGATGTTTCCAAGTCGATCCGCCCCGACCAAAGAGCGCGGGGGCTGGATTTCGTGCGCAAGGCGCTGGCGTCGAAGCACCGGGCGGATCAGGCGGGCGTGGTGGTGTTCGGCCGCACGCCCAGCGTCGAGGCGCGGCCTTCGGATAACTTCGACCAGCTCGACAGCATTCACCCCTCGGTGGCGGGCGACGCCACGGACTTGCAGGGCGCTCTGCGCGTCGCGAGCAGCACGTTTCCGGCGGACGCCGGCCGCAAGATCGTGATCGTCAGCGACGGCAATGAGAACGTCGGCGACGCCGCCGCCGAAATCGAGGCGCTGCGGCGCGACGGCGTGCGCGTGGATATCGCCGCGCCGCCGCTCGCGCTCGGTCAGAACGGTGAAACGGCGGCGGAGGCGCTCGTGGAGGGCGTCAACACGCCCGCGCGCGTCCGCAAGGCCGCGCCGTTTCCCGTGCGAATCGTCGTCAGCAGCACGGTGGCGCAGACGGCGACGGTGGCGCTGCAGCGCGATGGCCAGCCGGTCCTGCGCACGAAGGTCCATCTGCGCGCGGGCAAGAACGCGCTCAGTTTCCAGGAAAAGGTCGATCAGCCCGGATTCCACCGCTACGACGCCCAGATCGAGCCCGCCGCCGACTCCGTGGCCGAGAACAATCACGCCTACGGTTTCGTCACGGTTCAGGGCCGCCCGCATATCCTCTATGTCGCCGCCAACGACCGGCATGTCGCTCCCACCTTGCAGCAGGCGATGGCCGCTCAGAACATTCAACTGGACACCGTGGCGCCGACTGCGGTCCCCACCACCGTCGCGGGTCTGGCGCCTTACGACGCCGTGGTGCTCTCCGATGTGGCTGCCGACGAAGTGGGCTCGCCCGCGATGGTCGCGATGGAGGAGTCCGTACGCGACTTCGGCATGGGCCTGGGAATGATCGGCGGCACGACGAGCTACGGCGCGGGCGGCTACGAAGGCACCCCCGTGGAGACCGCGCTGCCGGTGCGCATGGACGTGAAGGACCGCAAGCGCATCCCACCGGCGGCAATCGCTCTGGTGATCGAGGACCTGGAGGAAGAGACGACGATCAACTGGTCGATCGAGGCGGCGAAAGGCGTTGTGGACGCGATGGAGCCGCAGGATCAACTCGGCGTCATCGACTGCAACAATGTCTGGCGCATCCCCATGCAGCACGTGACGGACCGGGTCGCGATCAAGAACCAGATGAGCGATCTGACGGGAATGAACGACCCGCCCAACTACGATCTGTACTTGCAGTCGGCGGCGGGCGTGGTCAAAAGCACCGGCGCGCCGATCCAGCACCTCATCTTTTTCGGCGACGGCGACGCCACCGAGGACACGAACGCGACGGCTCTGGTCGTCAAGAACATCCGCAAGATGGGGATCACTGTTTCGACGATCGCCAGCGGCGCGGACCCGGGCGGCATCCAGTTCATGAAGGACTTGGCGACAGTCGGCGGCGGCAAGGCGTATGTCGCCGAACAGGCCAGCGACCTGCCGCGCCTGCTGCTCAAGGATCAGCAGACCGTCAGCAAGCAGCTCATCATCGAGAAGCCGTTTCTGGCGCGCGAGGACTTCACGGACGACATTACCGCCAGCCTGAACTGGGCGAGCGCCCCGCCGCTGCTCGGCTACGACATCGCCACCGCGAAGCCCGGCGCCATCGTGCCGCTCACCGCGCCCGAGCACAACGACCCGCTGTTTGCGCACTGGCGCTATGGCCTCGGCCGCACATTCGCCTTCACCAGCGACGATCAGGCGCACTGGGCCGCGCCGTGGCTCCCCTGGGCCGGGTACCCGCAGTTCTGGGCTCACGCCCTGCGCTGGTCCCTGCGCTCGAACACCGACGCCGACTTCGCCGCCAACGTCGAAAACGCGAACGGCAAGGGCCGTCTCAGCGTGGACGCCCTTAACTCCGGCGGCTTCGTCAATAACGCCAAGCTCACCGCGCGCGTCGTCTCGCCCGACCAGACGATCCGCGAAGTCGAGCTCTCCCAGACCGGCCCCGGCCACTACGAATCGACCTTCGACACCGACCAGACCGGCGCGTACATGGTAAACGTCCAGCGCGCCCCGGACCCGGCCAAACCGAACGCGCCGTCGTCCAGCCAGAGCCTCGGCCTCGTCGTTCCCTACTCCCCCGAGTACCGCACGGTGACGCCGAACCTGCCGCTGCTCACGCGTCTCACCGACGCCACCGGCGGCCGGTTCCAGACCGACCCCACGCGCATCTTCCGCGACGCCCCGATCTGGGAAGTCGGCCGCATGGAGCTGGCGCCCCTGCTCCTGACCCTGGCCGCCCTGCTCTTCCTCTTCGACGTCGCCGTCCGCCGCCTCGGCCTCCGCGCCTCTCAGATTCGCGAAGCCGCCGTTCAGGGCGTGGAAGCCGCCGAAGCCAAAGCCGAATCCGTCAAAAAAGAGCGCGCCAAGCGCCGCGACCCCGCGCCTCAAATGGCCCGCCTCCTCAACCGCAAAGCCGAAACCCGCACCGCCGCGCCCCCCGAATCCCCCGGCGACACCACCGACCGCCTCCTCAACCGCCGCGCCGCCCCCACCCGCGACACCGACGAAGCCTTCCCCCGAGTCGCCTCCCTACGCACACCGCCCCCGCCCAAACCGCCCGCCGCCCCGAAACCCGGCGACAGCGATTACACGAACCGACTGCTCGACGCGAAGCGGCGGGCGCGGGAGAAGGATGAGTAGGAAAACAGGTAAGACTATGAACGGAACCTTGGTATCTAAGTACTAGATTCAGCCTATTCTGGATATAATTTCATGCAATCTATACCTTCTGAGCCTGAATTTCAGCGATTACGAAAAGATTTTGAAACGGAGGCAAGCAAATATCATGACCTGACTCTCTCGACTTATTTTTTCATAGAGGGAGCCCCCGCCCCCGAAATGAAGGTCGGTGAGAAACACCATGCAATATCCTTGTGGCAGTATGTCGATAGCCTTCTTCCGAATGGGAATTTAGGGCGTCTAGAAAACATAAAAACTACGAATTTTGGATTGGAAGACTCCTTAATAAATGCAATAGGAGTTATTAATGGCCCTGAAACAGATAAATTTCGTCGTATGGCAAAGAGGGCTGGTAGTTTACTTCCTAAAAGCGTAGTTCAAGATATAACGATACAAATCATGAAGAATGTCGTAAACCCAGAATGGAAGGGAAAACCAGTTTACGTGTGTAATGGTGACCCTCTTGCGGCATGGCTTAATCTTGTCCTAGTTTGCATTAGTAATTATCAACCGAACCGTTTTTCGCACCCAACAATTGCAGTCGACCCATATACAGCTTCGCTAACAGTATTCGATTATGTAATCAGTGGACAAGTGAATGACCGAATGAAAGATACCAATAATCCAACGGCTTTAGCTTCGACTCGATTCAAAGTTGCTCTCTCATTTCCAGGTGAGCAGAGGAAATATGTTGAAAAAGTTGCGTTAATATTGCGTGAGCAAATTGGGGAGGTGTTTTACGACAATTTCTTTGAGGCAGAGCTGGCTCGGCCTAATCTAGACACATTATTGCAAACGATCTATCGTTCCAATTCAGATCTAGTTGTCGTATTTCTTTGTGAAGAATATGAACAAAAAGAGTGGTGCGGCTTGGAATGGCGCGCCATTCGCGATCTAATGAAATGCCGAAAATCTGATAGCATTATGTTTATGAGATTCGACGATGCGGTTGTTTCAGGGGTGTTCTCGATAGATGGATATATAGATTTGCGTAAACGCACTACTCAGCAAGCCGCCATGCTAATCATTGAACGGTTGAAGAGTAACTAGAATTAACAACTCTCTCTACCAACTCAGATTTACCTGCTCACTCCCATCCTCAATTGCCTGCTCCATGATTTTGAGATCATCGAGGGGAATCGCTCCGCCAAACCTCAAGAGGCTGGCGCCAGACACGCCTCGCACGGTCGAAATCGACAGCGCCCGCGCAAATTGTAGGACTTGCTGTTGCTGTTCGAGCGGCAATGTATCCATTTGACGATTAAGCTCATTTTGTATCGCCGTGTTACTCATGGCCTTCCCTCCTGCAATTATTGTACACCGTAATGGGCGAGATAGCTTTCCGATCCGCTCATGGCGACAGTCAGAATTGGACGTGAAGGTATGGGCGCAGTGTGCTTGATCGTCGAGCCGAAGCATTCACGGGATTTGAACCTGCTAAAGAGTAAGATGGTATTTTCAAAGATAAATCCGAGCTTTCTTATGCATCCAATAAAGCTGGTATCCTGGAATATACGCCACGGCGGGCGGGCAAACGCGGCCAACATCGTCTCGGCATTGCTTTCCTACACTCCAGACCTCGTATTGCTGTCCGAATATCGGCCCGCAAATGACACTATTGCGCCTGCTCTTCATGAGGCGGGCTTTCCTCACCAACATACCACGAATACTTCCGATTACGCGAACGGTATTTTAGTCGCTTCAAGGAGCCCCTTTGAGATTGACGCCGTTCCCGCCTACGCCGAAACGTTGTCTCACCGCTGGGTGAGTTTTTCTATGGAAGGCATGGAATTTGGAGTGTTGTGCGTCCATATTGTGGATGGTGGAGCAGGCGCCAGATCGCCTGAAACGCAGGCGAAGCGCGCGTTTTGGGAGGCGGTGCTTCAGTATGCGCGCGACAATGCGAACAGAAAGTTCCTTTTGATCGGCGACTTGAACACAGGCTTTAAATCGGACGCTCAGGGAACACCATTTGCTTGTCCTGAAATGATGTCAAAATTGACAGAAATTGGATGGGTTGATACGTGGCGGAACAAGCATCCACAGGAACAGGAGTATACTTGGTATAGTCGGGCCGCGAATGGCTTTCGGATCGACCACTCCTTCTGCACATCTCACTTGCTGCCGTTCGTTGCGTCGGCCGAGTACAAGCACAACGAACGCATTGCGGGGATATCGGACCATTCCATAGTGATCGTCGAAATAGCCGATGCAGCTCGTTCTTAACGGCGAGAGCCGCCGCTTCAGGCGACCCTACCGGACGCGTTCGGTGATGGCGAGGGCGTCGACGGCGTCTTTGGATTCTTTGAGGCCTTCGCCGGTGACCTCGCGGTAGAGCTGGATGGCGCCGAGGGTGTTGCCCTGCCGCACGAGCGCGCGGACTTCGTCCATGGGGACGGGCTGAGGGTAGGAGGATGCGTTTGCCGCTTCGCCGCGGCGCTGCTGGGCGAGCAGCATTTCGACTTTGCGCTCCAGACGGGCGATCCGCGCTTCATCTTGCGTGGAGGACTTCGGCTCCGCCCAGCGCTGGACCAGAACCGCGATCAGCACCATGACGGCGATCAAAATAATATCGTGCAGCGTCATTTTACTCTCCCGCGCCTTCCCGCTCGACGCCCGCGCTTTTCATGACGGCTTCCAATTCCAGCGCGGATTGATGGTATCCGACCGCCAGGCATTCAGTCAAATATTGCCGGAGGAACGGCGCGAAGCCGCCCAGCCGCTCGTACTGGCTTGTGTGCGCCAGCTCATGCGCCAAAACGCCGCGCACGCTCCAGTAATCGTTCTGGAGGAAGACGCCGTAGCCCAGCGCCATTCCGGCCGCGCCCCCGGGCAGGAAGCCGAGGCTCGCCGCCGCCACGCGCAGTTCCGGCAGCTCGGGAACGGGCACGGACGGGACACGCAGCACGCGCACGCGGTCCGGATGCGCCACGCCCATCGCGGTTGCGTCCTCGCGCTGAGCCTGGGTCAGCGGTTCGCCTTCCGCCAGGATGTGGCGCTCCTGAAACTCCGCCCACGCGCACACCTGCGGGAGCATCCGATCGAGATCTGCTTCGGTTAACATCGTTTGATTCTATTCCTCGCCGTCACTGCCGAGTCCTGCCCCCGGCGAATCCTGGGGGCGTAACAAGCCTCCCAGGGCGTTGCCCCGGTCTCCTGATTAGTTCGCCCCTTTGGGGCTGAAGAAGTGCTTGTCGCTAACAATTCTCGCCAGACAGCCCGATTTCTTCTCCTTAGCCCCAACGGGGCGAACCAATCAGGAGACCGGGGCAACGCCCTGGGGATCTAAAGCCCGGGCAATCAAGGCTTTGCTGAAATTTGGACCACGCCGCGAATCCGACGCTCTCATCCGTCACTTGGGTAAACTTCATGAACAATCGTTGAAGAGTTCCCGCGCCGCCAGTCTCATAGAGTGCAGGCATTATCCATAACCGCACTCACAACTTTCAGGAGAACACCATGCGTCCTTATTCCATTGCCGCGCCACTGCTGCTGGCGCTCACGGCGCTTCCCGTCTCCGCCGACACTGCCGCGGCGGACATTCCCATCAAGCGCGTCACCCTCTATACGAGCGGCGTCGGCTACTTCGAGCGCGCGGGTTCGGTAAGCGGCGACGCCGCCGAAACTCTTCTCTTCCCCACCGGACAGATCAACGATGTGCTCAAATCGCTCGTGATGCTGGACTCCGGCGGCGGGACGATCCAGCCCGTGACTTACGCCGCCCAGGACGCGCTCGGCCGGCAGCTGCAAGCCTTCAGCATCGATCTCAGCGACAATCCGAGCCGCGCCACCCTGCTCAACCGTCTGCGCGGCGCGGAAGCGACCGTCAGCTATACAGACAACGGAACCCCGGTAAAAGTTACAGGAACAATTATGGGGGTGGAGACACAGACGATCCAGCTGCCCAGTAACGGCGGCGTGACGCAGCAGTCCACTCTGAATTTGCTGACTCCCGACGGGCTGATTTCCATTCCGCTCACGTCCATCACATCCCAAAAGCTTACCGACCCGAAGCTGAATGAAGAACTCAATCAGGCCCTGATGACCGTCGCGCAGAGCCGCAGCGCAACGAAGCGCGCCGTGACACTGAACTTCAAGGGGCGCGGAAGCCGCTCCGTGCGCGTTGGGTATTTGACGGAGGCGCCGCTGTGGCAAACCAGCTATCGATTGGTGCTGGGCGCCAAGCCGATCGTGCAGGGCTGGGCGATGGTGCAGAACACGACACAGGACGATTGGAAGAACGTCGATCTCAGCCTCGTCTCCGGCCGGCCCATTTCGTTCATCCAGGACCTTTACACCCCGCTCTATGTACCGCGTCCCGTGGTGCAGGCCCGTGTCCAGGCGTCGCCCACGCCGCAGACGTACGCGAGTGATATGAAGACGCCGGCAGACGTGGACAAAATTATCGGACTTCAGGCGGACAACAGTTTGGTCATAGAATCCGCTCCGGCGCCGGCGACGGCGCCGATGGAGGGCGGCTTTGGCGGGGGCGGCGGTTTCGGCGGGGCTGCGGGCGGCTTCCCAGGCGCTTCCCGTGGTCGCGCGGACGCTAAGAAATCCAATTACGCAGCGGGCGAGCTTTCGTTCTCCGACGCCGCGAAGCAAGCGATTACGGCGAGCGGGGCGCAGATGGGAACGGCGCTGTTCGCTTATCAGGTGAAAACTCCCGTGGATGTCCCCCGGCAGCAATCGGCCATGATCCCGTTTCTGTCGTCCGCGATCCATGTGGAGGAAGTCAGCATCTTCAACGCCAATGTCCAGACGGATCACCCCTTGCTCGGCGCGCGCGTGAAAAACACGACGGGGCTGCATCTCATGGGCGGACCGCTCACGGTGTTTGACGACAGCGCCGGCTCCAACGGCTACGTCGGCGACGCCTTGATCGACGACACGGAACCGAACCAGACGCGTTTGATCTCCTATGCCGTGGATCAGGCGCTGGACGCCGAGAGCAAGCCCGGAGACGGCAGCGGCGATCTCCAGTCCATCGTCATCAATCAAGGCACGCTTATCGCCACGCATAAAGAGCGGCAGGCGACGGTTTACACTTTCAAGAACCACAGCGCCAAAGCGCGCACCGTTGTCGTAGAGCAAAACTATCCCGGCGACGATTGGAAACTGCTGGAGCCAAAGGAAGTCACGGAGCATACGCCCCAGGTAGATCGCTTCGACCTCGCCGTTCCCGCTGGCGCGTCCAAAAGCCTGACGGTGCGCCGCGAGCATCTTGACAACGAAGTGTACGGTCTTATGGATACGGGTCTCGACAATCTCGCTGTCTTCGTCACCACCACGCACGCGAGCGACGCCGTCAAGGCCGCTCTTAAAGACGTCATGGCGCGCCGCCGAGCTATCGGCGCGCTCCAGCAGCAGATCGACAGCCGCAAGGCCCAGATCGCGGCGATCAGTGTCGGCCAGACCCGCATCCGCGACAACATGAAAGCCCTGGACCACGCCTCGACGCTCTACAAGCGTTATGCGAATGAGCTGAACACGCAGGAGACGCAGTTAGAGAACCTGCAAAAAGAAATCGACACGCTCAGCGCCGAACGCAGCCAAAAACAGTTGGAGTTAAACAACTTCGTTGCGAAATTGACGGTGGATTAAAGAACTCTGTATAGACTAACGACTCAAGAAAAAAGGCATCCTAGTTTTCTAGGATGCCTTTTGATTTTCTGGCGGAGTCTGAGAGATTCGAACTCTCGCGGGAGCTTGCGCCCCCCTACAGGTTTAGCAAACCCGCCCCTTCAGCCAACTTGGGTAAGACTCCTCAAAAGAGGAAGTTGGGTTCCGCAGAGATATTCTAGCACACGGTTTCGGAAAATGCAAGTGATTGCCCCAGGAAATCCTTAAGAAATCTTAGCGCGACTTCTGGCGTTCTTCGAGTAAAATGTTAAGAGAATGTTAAGAGCTTGAGATTCCGCCCAGTGAGGCGCGGACTCAAGAAAGGCGATTTTGCATGCGTTTACTGCCGCGCGAAGAGAAATTCTTCGACCTGTTCGACCGTCTCGCCGAGAAAGTCGTCCTCGCAGCCGAGGTACTAGAGGATACACTTCAGGACTACAGTCGTTTGGAGGAGGCCGCGTCGCGCCTTCGGATCCTGGAGAATGAAGCCGACCAGATCGTCCACGAGGCGATGGATCGGCTCAACAAGACGTTCGTCACGCCGCTCGACCGCGAGGACGTTCTGGCGCTGACCCATGTCATGGATGACGTGCTCGACTACACCGAGTCCGCCGTGGACCGGATGATCCTTTACAGCATCCCCAACGCCGTTCCGCGCAGCCTGGAGATCGCGACGCTGATCGTGAACGCCGCGCAGCAGATTCGGCAGGGTGTGACCGGTCTGCGCAACTTCGGGGATATCCGGGGCATTCTCGACCCGTGCGTCGTGATCAACGCGCTGGAGAACCAGGGCGATTCCATCAACCGGCAGGCGCTGCGGGCGCTGTTCAGCGAGGGTCACGACGCCGTGACCATCTTGAAATGGCGTGAGGTGTACGACCACCTGGAGACGGCGCTGGACCGCTGCGAGGACGTTGCCGACGTTCTCCAAACCATCGCCGTCAAGAACAGCTAGTCTTCGCGCGCACAAAGGATTTCTGTTTGGACCATACGCATTTATGGATCGGGATCATCGTCGTCCTGGCCCTTGGTTTTGACTTCTCGAACGGCGTTCACGACGCCGCGAACGCCATCGCGACCACCGTCACCACCCGCGCCCTCTCCATGGGCAAAGCCGTGGCGATGGCCGCCGTTCTCAACTTCATCGGCGCGATCATCAGCACGGCCGTGGCGCACTTTATCGGCAAGGGATTGGTGGACGCGCATCTCGTGACCCTCCCGATTGTCGGGGCGGCGCTGATCGGAGCCATCGCGTGGAACTTGCTGACATGGTGGCTGGGGCTGCCATCGTCATCGTCGCACGCCTTGATCGGCGGGCTGGTGGGCGCAGCGCTCTTCGCCTTCGGGCCCAGTTCGATCCACGTCGAGGGCATCACGAAGACCGTGGTCGCCCTGATCACATCGCCTCTGCTGGGCTTCGGCGTGGCGTATCTGCTGATGCGCGGGCTGCTCCGTGTGGTGCAGGACCGCCCATTCACCCCGACCATGCGCGCCTTCCGGCGCTTACAGCTTGTTTCGGCGGCGTTCATGGCCTTTTCCCATGGATCGAACGACGCGCAAAAGACGATGGGGATCGTCACCCTCGCCCTGATCAGCGCCCATCTGCTCCCCTCCGACGCTCCGGTTCCGCTGTGGGTCGTCCTGACTTCGGCGGCCGCAATGGCGGCGGGCACGGGGCTAGGCGGCTGGCGGATCATTAAAACGATGGGCAGCAAGCTGGTGGATCTGACGCCCGCGCACGGTTTCGCGGCCGAGACGGCGGCGGCGGGCGTGATCATGGTCGCGACCCACTTTGGGATCCCGATCTCGACCACGCACGTCATTGCCTCATCGATCCTGGGCGTCGGCGCGACGCGCCGGGCGCACATGGTCCGCTGGGGAACGGCCACGAATATCGTGCTGGCGTGGGTGTTCACCATCCCCGGCGCCGGTCTTGTCGGCGGGCTAATGGCGCTGATGCTCAAGCATCTCTGACGCTACTTCGCGATCACTGGCAGCGGGCGCGGCTTGGCGTCGCCTTTCGCTAGGCCCAGCGCCCAACGGATGCCACCCTGCAGATGGTTCTGATACCAGGCGGCGCTCCAGATGTCCTCCCGATGGCCGAGGGCCGTGTAGAACACGCGGCCCTTGCCGTAACTGCGGTTCCAGGCGATCGGGTAGAGGCCAGGCGTCCCGTCATTCGGGTGCTTGTCTAAATAAAGCAGCAGATGGACCTGGCTGGCTTCGAAGTTCTGGAATTGATAGATCTCCTCCAGCGGCACTTCCCGCAGGATGCCCATCCCCGCTGTCGCTGGAAATTTCTGGTCGGCCACGTGGCACTGCACCCGAACCTGATCGCCGTGCTGCTTGAACTCGCCGCCGAGCATTTGCAGATACGGAGTAAAGCCATGGAAGGTATCCGCCGCGCTGTGGATGCCGATAAACCCATGGCCCTCGCGGATCCAGTCAAGAAACGCCTGACGGTCTGGAAGAGGCAGGTCGCCGGTGGTTTCCGCGAAGATCACGGCGTCGTAGGCGCGCAGCGCAACGGCCGTCATCTTGACCGCCACCTCTTCATCCGTGCGCGCGTAATCCACCTGGAAGTCGCCGTCCCGCACGCCGATCTCCCCTAAGATACGCTCCGCCGTGGGGATCACATCGTGCCGAAACCCCTTGGTCACGGTCACCACCAGCACCCGCTTCGACGGCGCCGCCTGCGCCAGGGTCGCCCACATCATCATCAGCACAATTAGACCAATGCCACGCTTCCACACCATTGTACGCTTCCTTTCGCGATCACAGCCTTTGCTTGCCTGTAAAAATTGCGGTATCATATTTTATCGTTCGTGAGTAGTATAGCAGACGTACAGGGATTCGCCATGAAACTTCATCACTCGCTCCCGTACATATTGCTCGCCCTTCTCCTGCCCATCGTCAGCTACGCCCAAGGCGGCGGGGGTGGCGGCGGGGGTGGCGGTGGAGGCGGCGGCGGCGGAGGAGGTGGGGGCGGCGGAGGGGGAGCTGCCGGCGGCGATGGCTCGTCGGGCGGAGGCGGTGAACTCGATCCCAACGTCATTTTCTTGATTTTGGGATTGACCTTCTTGCTTGTCCTGTTCGCTTTTGCCAGCGCCTATGTATCCCGCCCGATGCTTGTTAGCGTCAGCATGGTTCTGCGCCGTGGTCAGCATTACGGATATGCATTGGATAAGATTGTTGAGGGCGCGGATTTCTCGGCGCCTCCGGGACGCCTGAACGCAATGCAGGACCTGCTTGCCACACTCAAATCAGAGGATATCGTGGACGTGCGCACGGAGGAGATGGGACGCGAGGCTCAATACGACCCTGCACTGAAAGACGCCTGGAATAGCCACATGCGCCGCACGGGGATCCGGCCTCGCGTGCTCAATATCGCGCCTCCAGGAGGCCAGTTGGAACGATACAATCGGCTTCCGACGCCAAGCCCGGCTGCACCAAACGATCCCAGCGTTTGTCTTCTGGGGCTGCTGATCGCCGTCCCGCCATCACTGTCTCTCCCCGGGGCCGATCCCGAGGCGCTCAAATACTATCTCTTTCAGTATTCGCTGCAGCTCCAGCACCGGAGCTTCGACACATACTACTTCTATTACACGCCAAAAAGCCCGGCGGACGACACACCGCTGGGCGCCGAGGAAGCAAAGCGAATGCTCGACAAGCTCTCGGCGCCGTAGCATCCGTCCATTACCGCTTCGCGGGCTGCTTCTCGTAAACGTGGTCGGGGGGAAGGTCCCGACCTCCCGCCGCCGCGACGGATAGACGGTCGCAGCGCTCGTTTTCGGTATGGCCGGCGTGGCCGCGCACCCATTGGAACGTCACTTGATGCCGGTCGCACAGGTCGAGCAGCGTTGCCCACAGGTCGGGATTGATCGCCGGATCCTTGGGCGTGCGCATCCAATTATTGGATCGCCACTTCTTCGCCCATCCCTTGCTGATTCCATTCGCCAGATACTGCGAGTCCGTATAAAGCGTGACCTTGCTCGGGCTCTCCAATGCCTGAAGGCCGACGATGGCCGCGATCAGCTCCATACGATTGTTCGTCGTCCGCCGGAAGCCGCCCGACAGCTCCGTTGACTCGCCGTCCTGCGTGACAATCACGCCATAGCCTCCCGGCCCCGGGTTGCCCGTACACGCGCCGTCGGTAAAAATCTCAATATGCTTTTGTTCGGTTGATGATGTATTCACGGGGTTTATGATACCCCGTGCAGGGAACGTCACGGCTCCAAATTGACGCCTGACGGATATCAGAGCGCCCGGCGATTGAAATCGCGGCTAGAAGTTCACGATGTCGGCCTCCGCCGACTCCAGAGAGGAAACGTCAACGCAGGGTTTCTGGAGTGCCCGGAGGGGCACATCGTGCACTTCTAGCCGCGATTTCAATCGCCGGGCAATTCCGGGCGGCGTTTGTCAGATCTCACACAAGCCCCGCGAGAGCTTTCACCTTGTCGAACGCTTCCTTCGGCGTGTTCGTTGTCCGATGCTCCATGCCGATGTAGCCCGCGTATCCCACCTCGCGCAGTACCTGAAAGATCCGAGGATAGTTCACCTCGCCCGTGCCCGGCTCGAACCGCCCCGGCACGTCCCCGACTTCGACAAACCGCACATAGCCCTTCGCGATCCCTTCTTTGAGGGTATCGAGCAGGTTCCCCTCCCCAAGCTGCCGATGGTACAGATCAAAATCGACCTTGACGCGCTCGTGGCTCGTCTCCTTCGCAATCTCATACGCGCGGGCGCTGGTGATCATCGCCATCTGGCCGTTCTCGACCCCGTTCAGCGGCTCCAGCGTCGCGTAAACGCCCGCCGTGCCCGCCAGATCCCCGGCTTTGCGCAGGCCCGCGACAATCTGATCCTGCTGCGTTCGCCACGGAATATCCGGCTGCGTCGCGCCGACAAATGTGATCAAATTTTCCGCGCCCAGCGTCTTCGCGACCTTGACCGATTCGGCGAAGTCGTCCAGGAACGCCTTCTCTTCGCCCGTCTTCGTCAGCCCCGTTCCCCACCCGGTTTTCGTCGGCCCGATGATCGACGCGCACTTAATCCCCGACTTGTCCTGGATCGCCCGCATCTTCTCCAGCGGCTTCCCCTCATGCCCCCAAAACGAATACGCCTTCGCCCCCGCATCCACGGCGATCTGCAAGCGCTGCTCGTACGGCATATCGCCCGGAAACATCAGCTCCAGATTGACCGACAGCGTGTACTTCGGCGGCGGCGCTGCTGGGGCAGCCTCGCCCACTTGGGGCAGCGACAGCCCCGCCGCTGTCAGCGATAAGGCGGCCGCCTGCGTGAGAAAGCCCCGGCGAGTGGTTTGAGCAGAATGTTGGGACATCGATTGGTTCTCCGAGACGACGCGCCGAGCGCGTGCGTTGCGTGCGTAAGCTATGCACAGTATAAACGCGTGAGAGCAGACTGTCTAGTCGAGATACGTTCAGATTATTGATCGATTCTCTTCGCACGTTGGCATCGATTGTGCAGTGTTCCTTTTGCGATCAAGCAAGACCATCGAAAGATCGGCGTTCGCGCCGGCAGCTCGACTCTCTTCTACTGCACACACAGGAGTTCAGCATCATGAAGCTTGCCTTACCACGCCTCTCGGGGCGATCTCTCGCCCCTTATTTGGCGACGCTTGCGCTCGCCGCGACCGCCTCCCCTTCCCTGGCGGCGGACTTCTCCTTCCATCAGGCGGATTGGCTATCGGACTTCACCGGTTTCACCAGTCAGAACTCGGACTGGGGCCGGG
>JAOQAA010000168.1 GCA_025963815.1 Capsulimonas sp. | reverse complement strand
AATGGTCCGATAAATAACCTAATCCAGCCTTCGCGTTACGCCCGCTTCTACCGCCCCCGTGAATAATCCATCCCGGGTTAGGTCACTGCGGCGTCAGCAGCACCGCGTGGATTTCGCCCTGCGCGCTGCGCGCCTGGCATGCGATCTGACCGCGCGCATTCATGCCGTCTCCCTGCAAAAGTGTCCAGCCCGAACCTTTAGGCAGACACTGATTGAGGTCTACAATCTGGCCGTTCTTCCAGAGAAAGGCGTGGTGGATACGCTCATTCACCGCGAAGATCCCGACAACTTCTCCGCCGTCGCCGATGGCCCGTGCGCTGACGGTTTCTTCGCCCGGCGAGCCCAGATCGCTCATCCGGCCGTCCTGATACAAAAAGGCGTGTGTGTCGCCGCCGACACCCGCGAGGCCCACGACGTCGCCCTTGCTGTTGATTGCCGTCGCGATGGCCCATTTGCCTTCCGGCAGCAGTCCCAGGTCCGTGATCTTCCCACCACGCCAGATTACGGCATGATTCATGAAGACCTTCGTGCCGGCGAGCGGGACATTGGCCGATCCGACGATCATTCCGGCGGGATTGATCGCGTAGGCGGCGCTGGCGCGGCCACCCGGCAGCAGTCCCAAATCCGTGATCTTGCCCGCGCGCCACATAACCGCATGCTTCTCGCGTTCTTTCGTCTGCGCCGCGCCCACCACAATGCCCTTCGCATTGACGCCGAACGCCTGGCTGTCCCGGCCGCCCAGCGTTCCCAATAAAAACGGCTTACCGGCGCGCGTGACGAACGCGCGTGTGGTCGCCAGACTATCCACCGAATTGCTGGACGTACTCATCCAGCCAGCGACAACGCCGCCGCTTTCACTCAGCGAACGGCTCACCGCGCTATGGTAGCCAGCGGGCAGCGTGAACACCGTCGTCTTTCCAGAGCGCCACAGGGCGGCCTGGGGGGCGGATTCTCCGTCCACCCTGCAGAGCGCCACCGCGCCGTCCCGGTCGACGCTCAAGGAGGTGTTATCCGCGATAAACGGGGTGACGCCGAGGTCGGTAATCTGGTACTGGGCCGGCTCCGCGACACTCGCGGCATGGGCGGGCGCGAAACAGGATCCAAAGAGGGCAATCATGGCGAGAGACGACAGCTTCAATACAATAAACTTTCCACGGCCCAAACGGATGATAAAAAACGCCAACAGGTAAATTTAAGCTCGACTGCTTTTAGCCAGCGCAAAGGTATGCGAATAGCCTGCGCCCATCACATCATAGGGTATAGTTGACGCTCTGTCAAGCTCCCTCGCCAAATTGCCGTTTTACGGCGTGTATGATCAGAAATTACCTTGGCGCAAGTACTTGGAGCTTGCCTGGTCGCCGCAAGAAAAACGCCTCCGCGAGCGTTCCATGGAACGCTCGCGGAGACGAAATACGAGAAGCTATCCGGATTGTGACTGAAGCGATCTCAGCGCGGAACGTCGCCGAAATAGAAGCTCACCGATCCATGGTACTCGCCGGCGGCGACCGTCTTTTTCCCTTGCGGCCCGGTGTCCTCGGCGCGGTGGAACTTGTTGCCGATGGCGGGAATGGCGTGCAGGAACGAGATCCCCGCCGCAGGGAACGGCGCCGCAGCGCCGTGCGTCTGATTCTTGTCCAGCAGCTTCGGAGCCAGCATCTGTAAGAAAAGATCATCCTGGCCAAGAACAGCCGTGATCGGCCCCTCGGTCGTTTGGATCTTCGCCCATCGGACGCCCGCGTAATAGCCTTTGAACTCGGGGTATTTGAATCCCGAGTCGCCAGTGGCCGTGTCGTTATATTGATTGCTCCACACACCCAGCGTTCCGCCCGCCATGCGGTTCTTCCAAACACGGTACGGCCCCTGCCCCAGCCAGGTCATACTTTGGACATTCGCCTCGGGATAGTCGAAGCTCACACCGAGATAGTCCTGGGGGCCGGATGCTGTATAGGCGTACTCCATCCGCACCCAACCATTGCTCCCAATACGCCACTGCACTGATTTCATATCGCCCGAATATTGGGCGGTAACGATGTAATCCTTGCCATCAGCATGTCCTGCGAGGCTCAACAGGCTCGCATTCCCGGCGGCCAATCGTGGACCATCGCCCAGGGAGAAGCGCTTGCCGGCGCGCTCGGCGAACTCCAGACGTCCGGTTTGACGGCTGAACGCCACGGTCAGATCGCCGCTGCGGACCGTCATGCGCTCGGATGTCTCCGACGCCTGGACGTTTCCATTCCCTGACGCCGAGGCGACTGCTCGAAAATCTGCGGCGCGCGGCAGCGGCCAGACCCAGGTCCAGAGCTCGCGGCCCTGTGGGTCGTCGACGCGCAGTGAAAGAGCGTCAGCCTGACGCCAATTCTCCGGCAGCCCCAGACGCAGGGTATTCGCATCGTCCTGGAGATGCGCCGTTCCCTTGGAAAGTACCGTGTCACCGGACTTCGGAGCATTGGGCCGCGCGAAGTTTTTCAGCGTCCACATGTAACGGCACTGGCGAGCATCGGTAAAGTCGTAACGGTTTTCGACGGTCAGAGTCCCGTCAAAATTGAGCGGCAGCTCTTTTTCGCGAATCTGAATGGGAGACCAAATCTCCTTGATCGTAAAGTAACTGGCTTCTTTCTCCCGGTACGGTCCCAAAATCCCATCGGGCGCCAGATTGCCCCGCGTGTCCATATGCCCGTCCAGATCGACCCGCTTCACCGTTTCGTCCAAGAAGGACCAGATGAAGCCGCCGGCGCCGACCTTGCTTTGGCGTACGACATCCCAATAGTCGGAAAGCCCGGCGCCCGCGCCGCCGTCGTAAAGGCCATGCAGGAATTCCGTGGGCATCACGACCTTGTTTCCAGAAGCCACCGAGACGAAATGATCGTAGGTGGGATAGTGATCGTCGTTGATCGCTTCGATCGTCCCGCCGGGATGGAGCGTCGGGCGATGCTGCGGATCCCACCGGGCAAACTCCGTGTCCAGCTCCGTGTTCCAGCCGCCCTCATTGCCGTTGTCCCAGAAAAGAATACTGGGGTGGTTGACATCCCGCGTCACCATCTCTTCAATCAGCTTGCGGCCGATCCCCGTGTCGTACTTGTGCTGCCATCCGGCGAGCTCATCCAGTACGTACAGGCCCATGGCGTCGCAGTCGTCCAGAAAATGCTGATCCGGTGGATAGTGGGACATGCGCACGGCGTTCATGTTCATATCCTTCATCAATGCAATATCCTGGCGGCTGATCTTCTCGCTGGTCGCGCGTCCCGAATCGGGCCAAAAACTATGGCGATTGGAGCCTTTCAAAATCACGCGCTTGTCATTGACATAGACCCCATCGCCGCGCAGCTCGATCGTGCGGAAGCCGAATTGCTTCCGAAGTTGATGCAGGACCGTCTTGCCGCGCATCAGGCGCACATCGAGCGCGTACAAATTGGGCGTTTCCGCCGTCCAGAGGCGCGGCGTCGCAATCTGACTTGTCAGGGTGAGAGACGACGATGAGGACGAAATCGGCAGCGCGAACGATTTGCCGACCTGATGCCCTTTGAGATCGAGCACCTGCGCCTGGACACTGTCCGCGTCGGAGATTCCGTCGCCATGCACTTCGACAGCAATACTTCCATCGGCTTTCGCATCGATCCCAACATGCGAGAGAAATTCCGAGGGAACGGATTCCAGATAGACGGGACGATAGATTCCGCCGAAGTTCCAATAATCGCCGCGCCGCTCCGCGACATTCAACGAGGCGTCCGCCGACTCATCGGTCACCGAAACGTCGACCTGGTTCTCTTGGCCATATTTGAGCAGCTTCGTGACGTCATATCGGAATTGATAAAAGCCGCCCTGATGCATCGCACCCGCCGACTGCCCGTTCACTTCAACGCGCGTATCGGTCATCGCTCCTTCAAAGACAACAAACGTATGCCCTCCGGCCCACGCCGACGGAGCTTTGAACTTGCGGCGATAATGTCCTTCGACGGGAACAATCGGGTCCTTTCCCATGTCCACACCATAAGACAGCTTGCCAAAGCCGTGGAACTCCCAGTTGGACGGAACAGGAATCGTCGTCCATTGGTTGCCACGCTTACCCGCCGTGCAGAAGAAGTCCCATGGGATCGCGTCGTCTTTGTCATGCCCGGAGAGATACTGAACCTCCGTCGCCTGCGCATGCGCGGCCGATGGGATGAAGCAGACACACGGCGCAAGGAGCAAAGTGATCGTGAGTGGACGGAAGAAGTGTGAAGTGTTAAGTGGCGTCAATGGCGTTACCTTAAGTGGGGTGGCTGCGGGGAAGTTCTGCGGCGCAGGGGGATATTCCTGTCGGCAAATGACGAATCCATAAAATTAATTGGCTCCATTACCATACTGGTCCCATAAACGAAAGATTGTGGGACCAATGGGGATAGAC
>JAOQAA010000100.1 GCA_025963815.1 Capsulimonas sp. | reverse complement strand
GTCTCCTTTGATCTGAGTTGCGACTGTATCTATTAGAACTAACCACAGGTTTACCGTAGGCGATGGCTCGGACTCGGCCCCCCTGCCCCCCAATCCTGGGGGAGGCGTTTGTCCCGATTTTCATTTTCAGCAGCACGTCACGGCATTTCAAAACATACCCGCGACAAACTCCTCCCCCAGGATTGGGGGGCAGGGGGGCCGAGTCCGAGCCATCGCCTACGGCGCGGCCGCCATCGTGACGGGACCGGGTGTGGCGGCGACGGGCGCGCTTTTGGCGCCCTCACCCCCGCCATTTACAGGCGCCACACGATAGTAGTATGTCTGACCATTGACCACGCCCCAATCGGTGAATGGATTGCCGATAACGCCTGTGTGAACGCGCTTGAAGGGTCCCTTGGAGCTGGCGGCCCGGTAGATGTTATACGCGGCGGCGTCCGCAGCGGGGGTCCATCGCAGCGTCACCAGACAGTCGGTGGTGAGGGTGGACAGGTCCTGCGGCGCGGCTGATTTTCTAGGAGCGGATGGCGCCGACAGGGTGATGTCATCCCACTTGACCGTGCTTTCCGGGGAGCCGCCGCCTTGGCCGCGAAGCTCGACGACTGCCCATGAGACCGTGGGCACGAACCGGACACTGAGCTTGCGCCATGATCCCGCAGTGCTCGCGGTGGCGGCGACTTCTTTGGCGCCGGCAGTCTGATCAAAGCCCTGCGCGGCGAGTGTCGCCGTCGCGCCGCCCTGGGCAAACACCCAGCCGCTGAGGGTGTAGGCGTATCCGGGTTTGAGATCGGCCGCAATGCGGCGAATCGTGACGGGGTCGCCGTTTTGTCCCGTGGCGAGCTTGACATATCCCGAACCGCCGTGCGCTCCGGCGTTGTCGCCTCGCACAAAGGAAGCCGTCTCGGGAGCGGCGTCCTTGTCAGCGGGGTAAACAATCGTCCACTCACGCTGGAAGACGTTTGGCTGTTCAAACCCACCGTTGGCGAAGGAGCGGCGGCGGCTGCCATACTTGACTTCGTTGAAGATCGGCTGCACGGGCATGTCCGTGTCCGGCGTGACATAGCTAAAATCGCCGTCATAAGTCCCGTAAAGCGAGAACAAGATCGTCTGCGAAACCCCGAACCGTTTGAGCTGGGTGTAATAAAGCTGCTGCCAATTACGCCGCCAGAGTTGCGGGTCGCGCTTGCCGTCCGGGCCGCGTCCCCAGGTCACCGCGACTCCCGCCTCGCTCATCGAGATCGGCTTGTAGACGTGATACTGGCTCATCCATTCCCACGGCCGTACGAAACGATTGTCGTCGATCTGCGAACCGTAGATGTGAATCCCGATCTTATCGCAATAATTGCCGACGCCGTTTTTGATCATATCCCGCAGATATTGGGTCTCCGGCGCGCTGGTCGGCGGCGATTCGATCTGAATGCGCGGGTCAATCGTCTTAGCCGTCAAATATGCGATCCGGGTAAACTCCACCGCCTGCGCCGGAGTGTAGACCGCGGCCTTATCGGAAATCAGGTCCGGCTCATTGTCCAGGATGTAATAGAAGATCTTGCCCTTGTAGTGCGTGAAGATGTCGCGGCACCAGCTCTCCCAATTGGCGCACCACTCGGACATCTCGTTCTTGTCGATGTCATACTTGCCGCGCGGGCATTCCCAGCGCGGCGAGATGACGGGATGGACGGGAACGCCGGCCTCGAACCAGGGCGTCAGCTCCGAATCACGATCGGCGTAATTGCGCGTCACGCCGTTGCGGATCGCCCCGGCGCTCAGGTCCTTGACGCGCTGGATCGTCACCGAGCCGCGATGGTCCGGCGTGATCCCAATGACGGCGCTGTCGGGAAGTCCGGTGGGCTGCCCCACATCGTCGGCGACGACGGCGCCGTGGAGTTTGGCCTGGGCGCGCTCCCAAGCGTCTGGGGTCGGCGCGCTGTCGGCGGACGCGGGCGCGTGTAACACCGTCGCCGCGAACATTGCGGCAATCACGGATTTTGCGATACGAAAAGACAAGGAAGCCTCCGAGAGCGAACAAGAGTGATCGGCGCCATCGGGAGCCGAGAAGCGAATTACTGGGGCAGCGCGGCCGGGTTCTGATCTTCGCAGCGCGTTCCCTGGGGACCGGCATAGACGGAATCGGGATATCCCGCCATTTTGGGGTAGCTGTTCGTATTGCCGTTCCAGACGATGCTTTTGGCGTGGCCGTCCGCATACAAAAAGTTAGCTGTGTTGTTATGGCGCCAATTGATCTGATCGCCTAACGTAATGACTTCAGAATACCAGAACCATTGGTTGGGATCGGCGCCGGTTTCTTTGGAGTGCTCCGCCATAAGGACCGTCAGCGACGGGACGGGGATCTGCGCCAGCATCGCGTAGGACATATCATGGGCCATGGCGTAGGAGCGCGAGATAAATCCGTAAGCGTTCGCATTGACCTTGACGCTCTTGCTGTCGCTGGGACAGGACAGAAGCTGAGGGCTCTTCATGTAGGGAACGATGGCCTCCGACCAGCAGACGCTGACGCCGTTGCTGTCCACATGCCCCGCTCCGTCATAGTCGATCGGATAACGCTCGTCGCCGTCCTGAGCATACTGCAAAAACGCCAGCCCAATCTGCTTTTCGTTGGAAAGACAGCTGGTTTGGCGCGCCTTTTCCCGCACTTTTGCGAAGACAGGAAAAAGAATAGCGGCTAAAATTGCAATTATAGCAATAACAACGAGAAGCTCGATAAGAGTAAAACCTGTGAAGCGATTGCGTATCGTGTTCATGATCGTGTCGTCTCCTTGATAGCGCCGGACGAATGCCGTCTCGGCTCGGTCAATAACAGCTGTGTCGATGTCCGTGGAATCAAATGTGAGCGGAGTCTTACCTGGAGATTGCTTCGGTCTCCGCGCAGTTCCCGAAGCAGCATGTCCGCCGCCGCCTGTCCGAGAGTTTCGAAGGGACGACGGACCGTCGTGAGGCCCAGCGATCCGGACAGCGGATCGTCGTCGAATCCGACGAGACCGATGTCCTGACCAGGGCGCAGTCCCGCTTCCGAGATTGCCCTGAGCAGACCGAATGCCGTATAGTCGTTCGGTGCGATCACGCCCCAGGGACCAGCCTCCGAGTCAGGAACGCCAATACCGGAGTGGAGCGCCGCGCGCATGGCGTCGTATCCCGCCACATCGTTCTCGCCGGTATCGGCGATTTGCCGCGCAATCGGAGGATAGACCGTGAACGCGTTTTCGTCGAGCCGGCTGTCACGCACCGCCTGCCAGGCGCCCTGAATGCGGCCGTCGACCCAGTAGGCATCGTAGGGTTTGATAAAGGCGATACGCCGGTAGCCACG
>JAOQAA010000084.1 GCA_025963815.1 Capsulimonas sp. | reverse complement strand
GACAGCCATCCTCGACGCCTGGTATCCCGGCGAAGAAGGCGGAACCGCCGTCGCGGATGTCCTCTTCGGCGACTACAAACCCGCCGGACGACTCCCCGTCACCTTCTACACCGGCGTCGACCAACTGCCCCCATTCCGTGATTACTCGATGAACCACCGGACGTATCGCTACTACGGAGGTCAGCCGCTCTATCCCTTCGGCTACGGTCTGAGCTACACACGCTTCGCCTACTCCAAGCTCAGCGTTCCCAAAGCAGCCACGCCCGGTGGCCCTGTTACCGTGACGGCGGACGTCAAAAACATCGGCAAGCGCGCCGGCGACGAAGTCGTCCAGCTTTATCTGCGTCCCGATCCAGATGGGATCAAGCGTGAGATTGCGCCCGGCCAATCCATGCCCCGCTTAATCCTCGGCGGCTTCCAGCGCGTCAGCTTAGCCCCTGGCGAAACCAAGAGCATTACGTTCACGATCCAGCACGACCAATTACTCCTAGTCAACGCCGAGGGCGTCAAACAATTGCAGCCGGGAACCTGGCAGATCTACGTCGGCGGCGGCCAGCCGGATTTAGACTCTGGCAAGGGCGCGCTGAGCGCCAAGATCGAGGCGCGATAAAACCTCTGTCCAATCCGTCAGCATCCATCGCCCCCAGCGCAATTGCGCTGGGGGCGTTTTTATTGCCCGTGAAACACAAGAAATAATTTCTCCGTATCTGTCCATAACCCATACCGAGCGGACATTAGTACAGTAGGAGAGAGAATTTTGATTGGCGAAGACGAGCTGCGGCGGCGTTATGCGACGCGACGGTCGGAGGCGGCCTTCGATGAGCTGGTTCGCCGCCATATGGACTTCGTTTATTCCGTCTGCCGCCGCAAGCTCGGAGACGGCGAGATGGCGCGCGATGTCACGCAGACGGTCTTTTTGCTGCTGGCGCAAAAGTCCGGAAGCATGCGTCCGGGGACAGTGCTCACGGGATGGCTCTTTCAAGCCGCGCACCTTGCGTGCCGGAACGCGCTGCGCGCCGAGGCGCGGCGGCGTCATTACGAAGGAAAGGCGGCGCGGGAGATGGACGACGCGGCGCGCGGCCTGGATACCCAGTGGCGGGCGGTGGAGACGGATTGGGACGATGCGCTCGCGCAGCTCGCCGCTGCGGACCGAAACGCCATCTTTCTGCGTTACATCGAAGAGATGTCGATTGAGGAGACGGCCACCGCGCTGGGCGTTTCCGTCGCCGCCGCGCAAAAGCGCGTGATGCGCGCCGTGGAGCGCCTGCGCCGCCACTTCGGACGCTCGGGCGCCGCCCTCAGCGCAGGCGCCGTCACGGCGATCCTGACGCAGAAGATGGTGGAGGCAGCGCCGGCGGCGCACGCCGCCGCGATCCTGCAGGCGACGACCGGCCCCAGCGCGGCCATCACCGACACGCTGCCCTTTGGCCTCTCCGGACATGGATATCATCTGTGGCGGCAGGTCACGCTGACCAAGGCGCAGATTTTTGCCGCAGGCGCGCTGGTGGCCGCAGCCTTTGCGGGAGGATTGGCTCTGCGTCATCACGCCACAGCCGTTGCCGCGCAAACGCCGGTCAAGGCCGCTGTTCCGGCTCAAATAATCGCCGTGCGCGGGCGCGTGCTGGACCCAGCCGGCAAACCCGATCCCGGCGCTCGCGTGACACTGCTCCGGTACGGAATTACGAATGGAGCCACTGCGGAAGAAGTCGCTCGAACGGTAACGGACAACGCGGGGCGTTACGCCATCCCGCAAGTGGCGGGCGGTCCGCTCGGCCTCGCCGTGGTGGCGGACGACGGCAAGGCGATGGAATTTGGGACGCCGGATATGGATCTTCAACTTTCGCCGCCGACCCGCATGCTTCTGCATGTTGTTGACGCCAATCAACAGCCGGCAGTGGGCGTTCGCCTAAAGCCGATCATGTTCAGCATCACCGGGCCACGCGGAGAGACGGCGACAATCAATCTGGCCGTCGGCAGCCCGGATCGCCTGACAAAGACAACGGATGCGCAGGGAAACGCGATCTTTACAGGACTGCCGCAGGGATTTACGGTTTCGTTCCAGGTGCTCAGCACCGAATATGCGCGACGCCCACCCGCTGCGGACGGCATCCCGCTGTCTCGAACTTCGGATTCGGGATCCTTTCTGGTAGATCTGGCGCCAAGCGCTGTGCTCGAGGGGCGAGTTGTCTACGGCGATACTGGGAAGCCGGCGGCGCAGATCCGTGTCGGCGCGCAGGAGATCGGATCGGCGGCCTGGGGCGAAGCCGTCACGGACGCCGATGGGCGATACAGTGTCACACAGCTTCTGCCGGGAAACTACAATGTGGCGGTGGACGAGCAGAGCCCGGCCCTTGCAGGCGAATGGACGGCGGCGGCGCGCGCCAATGTCGTGGTCGAATCCGGCGCTTCCATCCCTAGCCTGGACATGCGCCTGTCTCATGGAACGATGATTGTTGGGACTGTCCGTTCGAGAACCGGCGCCTTGCGGGCTCCAGTAACCATTGGAGTTTACGGTCCCGCTCACCCGCGTGGGGGCGCCTGGGTCAATAGCGTCGATACTGGCCGAGACGGGACATATCGCTTGCGGGTTCCGCCGGGCCGTCAGTATGTATACCCGCTGAACAATCCCGCCGGCGGCGTGGATGTGACGGTCTCTGCGAACCATGACACGCAAGTGAATTTCGAGCAATAATACTTCGAGCGGTAAGGAGACGAACGTGTTGAATAATGGCTTGGCGTTTTTATTAAAGGGCGGCCCGGTGATGTGGCCCCTGTTTCTGTGCGCGATCGCCTCGGTCACGGTCATGATCGAGCGCTATTTCGCGCTTCGCTCCGTGCTGCGCGGCAGCCGGGGCCTGCGGCTCCAGGTTCGCAGTTCCCTGGCTCAGGGGAGAGAACGCGCGGCGCTGGATCTGCTGGACGTACGCAGTGGACCGATCGCCCGTGTCCTGAGGACGGCGCTGGAGTTTCGCGCCCTCGGCCGTCAGAACATGGAGCATCTCGTGACCGAGGTGGCGATGGATGAGACTCCTAGCCTCTCACGCGGACTGAATATTCTGGATACGGTCATCACGATCGCTCCCCTGCTGGGACTGCTCGGGACCGTGACGGGAATGATCGCCGCCTTCCAAGTCGTCGCGGTCTCGACGGGCCTCAGCGCGCCCACGGAGATTACCGGCGGCGTCGCCGAAGCGCTGATCGCCACGGCGACCGGCCTCGCCATCGCCATCACCACGCTTGTAGGATATAATTATCTTACGGAGCAAGTCCGGCGTATCGTCGCGGAAATGGAAATGGCGGCCACCCAGCTCATCAACGATTTGGAGCTGCGGAATCTGTCGGAGGAGCACGTCCATGAGACTGCCGGCGTCTAAGCCCAAACGGGCGCGGATTGAGATCGTTCCGATGATCGACACCGTGTTCTTTCTGCTGATTTACTTCATGATCGCCAGCATGACCATGACGCGCATGAACGCGGAAAAGGTCGCGCTCCCGGTCAGTCACACGGCGGCGGCCAAACCTGCCGACGACATTGTGGTCACGGTCACCAAAACCGGCCTCTTCTATATCGATCGGAACCCCGTCGCGGAATCCGGCCTGACCTCGGCCCTGAACGCGCGCCTGGCCGCAAAGCCG
>JAOQAA010000076.1 GCA_025963815.1 Capsulimonas sp. | reverse complement strand
AAACCAATTCGACACGGCTGCGCTTCTCTTGGATCAACTCTTCCCAGTTTGGAAGGAGGGGTGGCGCGAAGCGCCGGTGGAGGTTTTAGTCCGCGTCCCGCTGGGCCGCTTCGTACAGGAACCACGTGCGACGTTCGGTTTCGTCGATGAAGACTTCCAGGAAGCTCGCGGTCGCGACATCTTTATTGTCGTCGCAGACATCGTGCGCTTTGCGCATATTGGCGGCCATGTTCTTGTTTTCTTCGATCAGGTCATTCAACATATCGAGCGGCGCGACGAAATCTTCGTCGTTGTCCTTGACGGTCTGAAGCGAGGCGACGTGGCCGACGCTGCGGATGGTCGTACCGCCGATTTTGCGGACGCGCTCGGCGAGAACGTCGATCGTGGCGAAGATCTGCTCGGAGTGCTCGTCGAACATCAGATGGTAATCACGGAAGTGGCTCGACGCCAGATGCCAGTGGTAGTTCTTCGTTTTGATGTAAAGCGCGAAGGCGTCCGCGATCAGTGGGTTAATGGCGTCGGAAATCTCCTGGGACGCTTTCGCGCCGAGATCCGTGGGAACGCTTAGCTGGCGTGGCGTCTTGCCGCCGGTCTTCGATTTTGGGGTTTCGGTGGGCTTTTGCAATGTGGTGGTGGCCATCGTAATTTCCTTTGAATAAAGTAGAGCGCAGGGAGATCGCGCCGACGCTATTGTTATCCCCAATACTACCCCCAATTAATCCGAATTTCAGCAAGCAGACAGGAAGCGATTTTCCGAACGGAACAGACAGACGGCGAGCTGTGTTGAAGCGTCATGACGCCCTCTACATGCCCAAATTTCAGCCGCCTCTATCCGAGTGATTCTTCACTGTCCACCACGGAGTCGAATTGGCCTGGACTGAGCATCGACCACGTGCGGCACGCTCCAGGGAGCCGCGAAGCGCCGCCGCTGCCGTATCACCTGATCACGTTTACGCTGGACGCCATACCGTCACTCGCGCAGAAGCGCGGCGGTCTGCAATATGACGGCCCCATGCAGCGCGGAGACATCACGATCACGCCGGCGCGGCACGCCGATTGGCGCCTGTGGTCGGGGCCATGCCACGTCCTTTGCCTCTGGCTGGAGGAGAATTACTTGCAGGAAGTCGCCGCGCAGGGCGAAAGCCCCGGGCGCGGCGAACTTGAGATTGTCAGCCGCTTTCGAGTGCGCGACCCGCACATCGAATACCTCGCGGGCGCCTTGCTCACGGAATTAGATCGCCCAAGCGACTTGCAGCAGCTCACGATCGAATCGCTGCGCACCGTCCTCGCCGTCCATCTCGTGCGCCACTATTCCAATTTGGACCAAAGCGCGACACAGGTCAACGGAGGACTTTCCCCCGCTCAACTGCGCCGCGCTATGGATTACATCCACGGCCATCTGGAAGGACCGATGGACCTGCTC
This sequence comes from Capsulimonas sp., assembly GCA_025963815.1. GTDB lineage: Bacteria > Armatimonadota > Armatimonadia > Armatimonadales > Capsulimonadaceae > Capsulimonas. Next base: position 6,026 of record JAOQAA010000076.1, on the reverse strand, counting down.
TCAATTGCCGAAAGCACGGGCCTGAGCTCTTTTCATTTCGCGCGGCGGTTTAAGCGCGCGACGGGTGTCTCGCCGCATCAGTACGTGATTCAGCAGCGCATCGAGCAGGCCAAGCGTCTCCTGATCTCGGACGCACTGCCCGTCGGAGATATCGCTTACCGCGTGGGATTCAGCAATCAGAGTCACCTCAATCATCATTTCCGCCGTCTCGTCGGCGTCAGCCCCACTCAGTTCCAAAACAAAGCGCAAGTTTAAACAAACACACGCAAGATCTCGGAAGCCGGCGGGCGTCGTCTCGTTCTATACTCAGAACGAAACGGCGGCCGCCGTTTTCGTGCGCGTTACGCGCTCGGATAAAGAGTTACGAGAAAGGTGAAAGAGATGAAATCCTATTATATCGGCGACGGAGACGGACTGGATGCGCTAAAGCTCATCGATCGTCCCGAACCGGCCGCCGCGCCGGGGCGAGTGGTCGTGCGCATGTGCGCCTTTTCGCTCAATTATCGGGATGTGGAGATCGCGAATGGGCGGTACGGCGCTGGCCAGAGCCCTCGCCATCTCGTCCCCCTATCAGATGGCGTGGGCGAAGTGGTCGCGATCGGCGACGGCGTCACTCGACTCGCCGTCGGCGACCGCGTGACGGGGTCGTTTATGCAGGAATGGATCGACGGCGCGTTTGAGGCCAGCGTCCATCAATCCGCGCTTGGCGGCTCGATCGACGGCGTTTTCGCGGAGTATGTTTCGTTTCCGGATTATGGCCTCGTCCAAGTCCCAGGCTATCTGACGGATGAAGAGGCGGCGACGCTGACCTGCGCCGCAGTAACCGCATGGAACGCGCTGTTCGTCGCGGGAAACGTCAAGCCCGGTCAAACAATCGTAATTCAGGGCACGGGCGGCGTCTCGATCTTCGCGCTGCAATTCGCCAAGCTCGCCGGGCTGCGCACGATCGTCACCAGCGGTTCCGACGAAAAGCTCGCCCGCGCCGCCGCACTCGGCGCCGACATCGGGATCAACTACCGCGCCAACCCCGATTGGGACGAAGAAGTCATTCAGCTCACCCACGGGCTCGGCGCGGAAATCGTCGTCGACATCGGCGGCGAAGACACGCTGGCGCGCTCGATCAACGCCGCGCGCGGCCTCGGCTATATCCCCGTCATCGGCTACGTCTCCGGCAAAAGCTTTGCCGCGCCGCTCATGCCGCTGTTCCTCAAAAACTTAAACATTCGGGGGATCAGCGTCGGCTCGCGCCGCATGTTCGAGCAGATGAACGAGACACTTGCCCTGCACGAGCTGCGCCCGGTCGTCGACCGCGTGTTTGAGTTCGGGGAAGCGCGCGCCGCGCTGGAGTATTTGGAGAGCGGCAAGCACTTTGGGAAAGTGGTGATCCGGGCGTAAGCGCCTCGTTCATACGCAGTTCTTCACGGATAAAAACAAAGGATATTACTTGTGGATACCATCGTCAAATTCAATCAACTGGGCGGGCCCGAAGTGCTCTATTTGGAGCAGGTCGCTGCGGCGGAGCCAAAATCCGGCGAAGTCAGAATCCGAGTGGAGGCGTTCGGCCTGAATCGCGCGGAAGCTCTTTTTCGCAGCGGGCAGTATCTGGAGCAGCCGGAATTCCCATCCAAAATCGGAATTGAGGCTGCGGGGATCGTCGAGAGTGTCGGACCGGGCGTCACCCAGGTACGCGTCGGTGATCGCGTCGCAGTGGCGCCGGGACAGAGCATGGCGCAATATGGAACGCATGGCGACGCGGCCATCGTGCCCGCCTCAGTCCTGGTGAAGTATCCGGAGAATATTTCGCCCATTGAAGCCGCCGCGTCCTTTATGCAATATCTGACCGCCTACTTCGCCTTTGTGGAGCTTGCGAACGTTCAGCCTGGCCAAACCATCCTGATCACCGCCGCCTCCAGCAGCACGGGCGTCGCCGCCATCGAGTTGGCTCACTTGCTGGGCGCCAGGGCAATCGCCACGACGCGAACGCAGGCAAAGCGGCAGGCCATCTTAAACGCAGGGGCGGATGAGGTCATTGTCACGGCAGAGGAGAATCTGCCGGAGCGCGTGAAGGAGATGACCGGAGGTAAGGGGGCCGATCTGATTTACGACCCCATCGCCGGCGGCACGCTCCCATTGCTTGCGGAATCCGTTGCCTGGGGTGGTCAGATTATCCTTTACGGATTTTTGGACGATGCGCCAACAGAATTCCCACTGTTCAGCGCGTTCTTCCGAAACTTCCTGCTGCGAACGTATATGATCTACAACTTTACGGGACACGCGGGATTAGGGCTCGCCCGGAATGAGACCGCCTATCGGAAAGGAGTAGCATTTGTGGTGAAGGCGCTTGCCGAAGAAGCTCTGAAGCCGGTTATCGCGGCAACATTCCCTCTGAAAGAGATCGTTCAGGCGAATCAATATCTGGAATCGAACCAGCAGCTCGGCAAGATCGTGGTGACTGTCCATAAGTGACCGGCCTGAGATGGCAAGCCCCCTGAACGGAGCTGAGGAAACCCTGCGTTCGTTAGTCAGGGCGGTTTACCGTCCTTGCAGGCACAGGCCGGTCATTTATGGCCGGTGCGATGATGATATTGACGGTTTTAATGAGGTAGCCCTGGGCGGACGAAGTCCCAGGGGACGCCCAGGAGGGTCGCTCAAAGCGCGGGGGAGACGCCCGCCCCCGCCAGCCACGCCCGAAGTTCATCAATACTCCTCAGCAGCGCGTCCGGCGCCATCGCCTCAATCTTCGCGGCGTCGGACGAGTTCGCCCATGCGGCGCCGAGCACTCGCACCCCGACTTCCCGCGCCGCCGTGACGTCCGACGGAGCGTCGCCTACGTACACGACGTCGGCCGGCGGCATCCCCCACTCTTCCAGCACCTCACGAATGGCCTGCGGCTTGATCGAGCCTTCGGGCGATCCTGATTTGACAATCGTAAAGTGGCCGCTGAGCCCCAGACGCCGCAGGGAAATCGCCGCGCTCTGAGCGCCTTTGCCAGTGACGATCGCCACGGGAACGTCCCGAGATTTCAGCCAGTCCAGCATTTCGATCACCCCGGGGAACGGCCCGGGGCAAAGGTCGTGGACACGCTCGTATTCTTTGAGATACTCGGCGAGGCATGGCTCCCAGTTGCTGGGCAGCGCCTTGCGGATACAGCCCTCTTCGTTGGGGCCGAACATCGCCTCGATCTCATGATCCGAGAGATGACGGTCGGCGTAGATCGCGAAGGCGTGACGAAAGGCGGCGAAGATCACGGGGAAGGTATCGGCGAGCGTTCCGTCGAGGTCGAAGATGACGCCGCGCACGGAGGCGATGGTGGTCATGGGCTTACTCCTAATCTTAAAACGATCATACCCTATTGACAAATAATATGCATGCATATATAATACACACATAGTATTTAAATGGCATTGCGGAGGATGATTATGAGCGCGCGATATTGGATTGGAGTGGTTTCACGGTCTCATGTGGAGCGCGGCGTTGAGGGTGGTTTCGCTCAGCTCTGCCACGGAAAGGCCGCGCCGCTGCGGCAAATGAGCGTTGGCGACTGGCTGGTGTATTACTCACCAAAAACGGATATGCCCGACGGCGCGCCGCTGCAGGCGTTCACCGCCATCGGCCAAGTCGTTGGAGAAGAGACTTACGAGTTCGCCATGAGCCCGGACTTCGTCCCGTTTCGCCGGGACATTGCCTACAAGACCAGCAAAGCCGCGCCGATCCAGCCATTGCTTTCACAGCTCTCATTCATTCACGACGTCAAACGCTGGGGCTATGCGTTCCGAGCAGGGCGTCTGGAAATGACTCATGAAGATTTTGAACGGATCGCCCAGGCGATGGAGGTGGATATCGATGAGTGAAAGAGCGCCATTTTCATTCGAAGACGCCGACGACAGTACGGGCTTTCTGCTCTGGCAGGTCACGGCAATCTGGCAGCGCGCCGTCGCGGCGGCGCTGCGGCCGCATGGTCTGACGCAAGTGCAGTACGCGCTGCTCGCAAGCCTGCTCTGGTTATCCGGGCAGGAAGAATGGATCACGCAGACGATGCTGGCGCGGAATACGAAGCTCGATATGATGATGGTGTCGCAGGTGCTGCGCGCGATGGAGGCGCGTGGTCTCATCGAACGTCATCCCCACCCCACCGACACCCGCGCGAAGGTTCTGAGCCTAACCGAAGCCGGAAAAGAAACAACGCGCAAGGCGATCCCCGATGTGGAGCGAGCCGACGCCGATTATTTTCATGCGCTTGGCGCGGGACGCGGACAGTTCAACGCATCACTGCTCGCGCTGATCGTATCCAACAAAGAATAAAATCTCAGGAGCAATCTTATGTGGCGATCGCATTACGAAACAACGACGAACGTTTCAGCCGAAGTTCTATTCAAAGTCATCTCGGACATCGGCGGCTGGACACAATGGGACGAAGAGATCGAGTGGGTTCGAATTGAGGGCGACATCAAAGCCGGGCGGTGTTTCGTGCTGAAGCCCAAGGGCGGGCCGAATGTGCGGATGTCCGTGGAGCAAATTCAAAGCCCGAATTTGCTGGCGGATATCGCGCATCTGCCCCTGGCGAAGATGCGCACGATCCATGAGCTTTTTCCTTCGGAGGGCGGGACGACCGTTCGGTTCACGATCGAGATCTGGGGAATACTTGGCTTTTTCTGGCGAAAGATCGTGGGAGAGAACCAAATCGCCGGCGCGCATGGGCAGATTGAGGCGATGATCGGCTATGCGCGAAAGCAAATGCAAGCGGCCGGCGTTTGACAACGCCAGCCATATGCAAACAGGGACGACACGCTATATGGCTGGCAGCGCACGCGGCGAGCGGCCGGTCATGGCGTAGGAAAGACGCTCGGTGATATCGACCGCGAGGCCGGCGCTTTCGGTGAGATGATGGGCGGCGGACAATAGGTACGACGCGGTGACGCTTTCCGCCGATCCGCGCGCCATCGCGGCGTGCGCGGATGTCCGCAGGTCCGCAAGAGCGTCCTCCGCCTCCAGACCGGCCAGGGTCACGCCGGATGCGCCGTCCAGCGCTTGGGTCTCCAGAATGGAGACGACGGAATGCACCATGCTCCGTACGGCGTCGGTCATGCTGCGCAGTTCATTGGGCGTCTGGCCGCGACCGCCGGTGGGCAGCTCACAGGTAATGCGGGCGATCTTACGCGCGTGCTCGCCGATCCGCTGCAAGTCCATAGCGATCGCCACCGAGCCGCTGATGAGGCGCAGATCGCGTCCCACCGGCTGCTGCAAGGCGATGATCTCCAGACAGTGCTTTTCGATTTCAATCTCGCAGACATCTACGGACTCTGAACCGCGAAGCAAGATCTCCGCCATTTCCGTACTGCCGAGCTCCAGCGACTGAGTCGCCAGGATGAGCATCGTCTCAACGCTCGTCGCCATCTGGGTCAGCGAGTCCGACAGCATCTTCAATTCCTCACAGTAGTGCTTGCGTGTCATCGGCCCGCGTCCCAATCCTTCCCTTGTGATTCCCATACTCATACCGCCTCCACAATCTCCAGAATGTCCTCGATCTCCAGAACGTCCTCACCGGACGCATCGTCCGTCAGCGGCGCGGCGTCGGTGCTGGCGAGAAATCCGGACAGCGCGTCGATCGACTTTTGCGAGACGCCGCAGACCATCGTCTTCCCCTGTCGGTTGATCGCAATCAGGCCTGCAAGCCGCATCTCTTTAAGATGATGCGAGACCTTGGCGGTGATCTTTTTCGAACCGCTCACGGCTCGGCAAACATCCCCCACCGTCGGACCGGCGGCCATCCACTTATCTTCGCCGTCTTCCACGGTGACGGGCCAGCAACGGTTACGCAGATACCGGAAAATCCGAACGCGAGTTGGGTCTCCCAGCGTCTTGAACATCAGCGCCAGCTCTTTTGCCGACTCTCCAGGTTTTTCTTTTTTTGCCATTCTACATTTATATTACCACATTTCGCAGATTGTTTGAATGTTTTCTTTAGAGGACTTATTTCCCAGGAATAAAGCAAGGAACCGAGTGGCGTCTTTGGCAGGTAAAATAAG
>JAOQAA010000065.1 GCA_025963815.1 Capsulimonas sp. | reverse complement strand
CACTCGCTCCTCATGTCCATGCGGCAGCTCGCGGTCCACGCCGCTAACGCCGGCGTCAACAGCGCCGCCGATGTCGCCGCCGACCAGACACAGTTGACCTCAGCGCTCAGCTCGATCAACCGCATCTCGTCCACGACGCAGTTCAGCAACAAGAAGCTGCTCGACGGCTCCGCCAGCTCCGCGGCCACCACCACCAGCGGCTCCGCCAGCATCACCGGCGGCGGAAACACCGCAGCTCTGTCGGTCGTCGCCCAGGGCGCCTGGTCCGCGGCGAACACGTTCACCACGTCCAGCATCACCGGAGCCACCAAGTCCACCACGATCTCGGGAACCACCGGTAACGCCGGCGCCGACGTCAACTTCAGTGGAACGCTTGTCATCAACGGTTCGTCCTACACCATCGGTGGAAGCGGCAACAACCTGACCGACACCGGCATCACCAACGCCATCCAGGCCAGCGGATACACCGCCAGCATGGACACCACCGCCAAGAAGCTCGTTCTGACCGCAACCGCGGCCGGCGCCGGCGCCTCCGCTCCGGTCGTCGACATGACGGGCCTGAGCAGCTTCGCCTCCGCCGTCATCACCACGGGCGGCGTGGCGCAGACCAGCACGGACTACCGGGGATCGGACGCCTCGCTCAACATCGGCGGCGGTTCGGGCGTCAACAGCGTCGCGACATCGACGCAGAACGGAACGTCCTCGTTCACCTTCGCCAACGGCACGGTCGCCACTTCCACCTCGGTAGTCGCGGCGGTCGCGGCGAAGACGGCGGCGGCGGGCGCGGCGGGCGCCAACACGACGACGACCCCGACGGCGGGTTCGAACCTTCTGGGCTCGAACACCTTCAAGACGGTGGCGGGCACGAGCACCACGGGCACGGACCTTCAGTTCCAGATCGGCGCCAACAGCGGTCAGACTGCTTCGCAGCGGATCGCCAGCGTCGCGACGGATCAGCTGGGCAAGAGCGCCAATGCTTACACGGACGCCAGCGGCAACTCGCAGACGGTGTACACGGACAGCATCAAGAACATCGACCTGACGACCTTCAAGGGCGCCCAGGACGCGATCGCAGTCATCGACAAGGCGATCTCGGACATCTCAACGGCCCGCGCCTCCATCGGCGCGTTCCAATCGAACGTCCTGGACTCCAACGTCCGCTCGCTGGGCATCGCTTCCCAGAACGTGAAGGCTTCCATGTCCACGATCGTGGACACGGACCTGAGCTCGGAGATCGTGGACTACACGAAGAACCAGATCCTGACGCAGGCGGGTACGTCGGCTCTTGGCCAGGCGAACCAGGCTCCTCAGGCGATCCTGAAGCTCCTTCAATAATCCAGCTGGATCTTCCCAGGAAGATCACAGTTCAACAGCGGCGCGGACTTCGGTCCGCGCCGCTGTTTCTTTTCAAATCTGACATATCCCCGTATCTCCAAAACAGGTAATTCTACGAGATCTGATCTAAAGATACTGCGCCGGACAGCCGATATTAGTGTTATACGGGCGTTGGCAAATGCGCCGCGATTTTATGAAAGCAGTGATCCTCACGCTCCAGGGATGAAGATCACTCTCCGATAAGGAAAGCTCACAATGGCTACAACGTCCACATCGTCCTCAGCAATCACTATCGGCGGCCTGTCTTCCGGAATCGATACGGCCTCGATCATCACGAAAATGGTGACGCTTGCGCAGAAGCCGATCGCCGCCCTCGCCACCAAAGACGACGGCTATAATTCGGAACTGACGGAATGGCGCACGGTCAACACAAAGCTTTCCACTCTGAAAGCTTCGGCGGCGACACTGGGTCAGGCGTCCACGTATAAAGCCACCAGCGCCGCTTCATCCACCGCGACCGTCGCCAGCATCACAAGCTACTCCACCACCCCCGTGGGAGATCATCAGCTGGTCGTGACTAATCTGGCGCAGGCGCAGAAATTGGTGACGAACTCCAACGCGACCGCCACGGCGGCGCTTGGCGTGACAGGTTCGTTCACACTGAACGGCAAGCAGATCAGCGTCAACGCACAGAACTCCTTGAACGACGTCGCGACGCGCATCAACGCCGCCAAGGCGGGCGTCACGGCGACCATCGTCACTGTCGGCGCCAACGATTACCGAATGACGCTCACCAGCAACGCCACGGGAACGGCCAACGCCATCTCCGCCGCCGACATCGGCTCCGGAACGCTCCTTTCCAGTCTCGGCCTGGCGACCGGCGCCGCCGCCATCCGCCAGCCCCTGAGCTACAATCAATCAGGAAACGCCTATAGCGGAGCCTCCTCCATGTCCCTCACCGGCGCCACGGGCGTTGTCGGGACATTGATGGGAGCGGCGGCGGGAACAGCCGCTTCCGGGACGGTGCATATCGCCGGCGTCAGCGACGGCGCGGATGTGGCGATCGATTTGAACAGTGACACGCTCACGGACATCGCCAACAAGATCAACGCCGCTGGAGTGACGGGCGTAACTGCGCAGATCGTCGGCATTCCTGACGCGAACGGCAATGTGTCTCCCTACAGCAAACAGCAGCTCCAAATCGTCGGAGTCGGATCAAGCCCCACGTTTACGGACTCCAACAATGTTCTGGCGAGCCTGGGAGTGCTGCAGCAGGGCGCAGCGGCAGCCAACAAGGTGACCGACGCCGCGGACGCCAAGTTTACGCTGGACGGCCTGGCCTTGACGCGCTCCAGCAATACGGTCACGGACGCCATTCAGGGCGCCTCCATCAAGCTTCTCTCCGGCACGGTGGCCACGCCAGGAACAACGACCCTCAGCATCAGCCAGGACACCGCGTCGATCGTCAAGTCCGTCAACGATTTTGTGACGGCTTACAACGACATTCAAGACTATGTCGCGGCTCAGAACAAGTTCACGGCTCCCACCGCCGCCACCGGAACAACGGCGGCGACCGCGCCGCTCTTCGGCGACTCCACGCTGACATCGATCCAGACCCAACTGTCGCGGACACTGGGTATCGCGAGCGGCGGATCGACACTGATGAGCCTGGGCATCAAAATGGGAGACGGTGGAAAGCTGACGCTCGATTCCAGCACGCTCACCAATGCATTGCAGACGGACTCCAACAAAGTCTCCAGCTTCTTCGGACTTTCGGGAACGACCGACGATTCCAATGTCCAGTATGTTATCGGCGGCGACAAGACCAAGGGAACGACGGGGGCGGGATACGCGGTGAACATCACGCAGCCAGCGACCCAAACGAGGGCGGTCGCCTCCATCGCGCAGACCGGCCCTGCCGCCGCAGCCGAAACGCTGACGTTCACCGGCGCATCGTTCACAAGCAGCGTCAAGATCACTTTGGCGAAGGGAAACACGCTTCAGGACACCGTCAACCAGATCAACGGCGACAGTAACTTGAACAGCACGGTCTACGCAAGCATCGACTCGACGACGAATACGCTAAAAATCTCGACGCAGCGCTACGGCGCGGCCTCCAACTTCAATGTCGCTTCCGACCAGGCGGCCAGCGCCACCAGCACCGGTCTCGGCGCCGCCCCCGTCGTCACGACGGGAACGGATGTCCACGGCACGATCAACGGTGAGCTGGCGACCGGTATCGGACAGATCCTTGGTGGAAACGTCGGCAATCCGAACACCGAGGGCCTGCAGCTGCTCATCAGCGCCTCGACGACCGGAACCTTCGGACATACCAAAATCACGCATGGGGTGGCCGATTCGCTGATCTCCAGCATCGCGCAGATGCTGGATCCGGAAAACGGGGCTGTCACCAGCGCGCAAAAGACGCTGACCGATCAGATCACGGCCGTGGAGAAGGAAATCACCGCCGCCAACGACTCCGTGAGCACCTACCAGGATTATCTGACGCAGATGTTTAGCGATATGGAGACCCGAATGAGCTCGCTCCAATCGCAAGGCACGGCGTTCGCGGCGCAGGCGGCTAACTTGCCCAATTATAGCAGCAGCAAAAATTAACGATCGTAGACCGTAATCACTGAAGATGTCCGTTTAATTTCAGGAGCACTCACACTTATGAGCTTATCGAATCCTTACAACCAGTATCAACGCACCGCCGTGGAGACGGCGACGCCGACCCGTCTCGTGGTGATGCTCTACGACGGAGCGATCCGCTTTCTGAACCAGTCCATCCCGGCGATACAGGCCAAGGAATATGAGAAGAAAGGGATCTTCATTGTCAAGGCGCAGGCGATCGTTGCTCACCTTTTGAATACGCTCGATTATGAAGCGGGCGGTTCTGTGTCGAAGTCCCTGGAATCCGTCTATACGCGCATGCACGCAGCCCTGACCGAAGCTAATACGCACGACGATGCGGCAAAGGTCGAGGAAGTCATCCACGCCCTGCGCGAGCTGCGCGAGGCTTGGGTCGAAGTGGATCGCCAATGCCAGGCCAGCAAGGCCCCGACCTCAATCACGACATCGGCGGATACCTCCGGGCGCCGCATGGCCGCTTGAGAGGACACTCTGTACAAGAACAATTGCTATTGGTAAGGGAGAATTGACGATGCCATTGTCCGCAACGGCTAAAAACCGCCAGACGTTTGAGAAGCTGCTTACGCTCTCCGCCGCCCAGATCGCCGCGCTGGAATCGGACGACATGCCGAAGTTCGATCGGATATTGCAGGAAAAGCACGTAGTCATCGGGATGCTCGGTGGCGCACGGGAAATGATCGACGCCGATCCTTCGCTTCAATCGCTTGCCAACCGGATCAACGCCAGCGAAGAAACGGCCCAGCGCCTGCTCTTCGCCAGGATCGGCGAGATCCGCCGTGAGCTAGGCGACCTGCGCCGCCAGGGCAAAGTGCGCGCGGCCTACGCCTCCAGCACTCCCATGACCGCCCGCGCCCAGATGATGAATGCACGGGGAACGGCCCGATTCATGGATCAGAAACTCTAAATCGCTGCTGTGAAGCACACGGGCGGGCTTGACCGAGTCACGCCCCGCGTGCTAACATAAGCGGCGATGCATATACTCGGCGAGATCTTCAACCCAGAATTTTGGAAGACGTTTCTCGTGACCGCCCGGGACACCGCCGGTCACGTCCTGCTGATCTTATTGGTCTACGTCCTGCTGCGGTTCACCCTTAGGCGGCTGATCAGCGGCGTCATCGTGCCAATGGCGGCGAAGACCGAGCGTACGTCCAGCGCCGCGCAGGCGGCACGCGTCAAAACGCTCGCCGGGCTGCTCAACAGCATCGTCAGCTATCTGCTGATGTTTGTCTTCGGCGTGATGCTGCTTCGGGCGTTCAATCTCGACCCACTTCCCCTGCTGACCACCGCAAGCGTCGCCGGCCTCGCTGTCGGGTTCGGCGCACAAAAGCTCGTCAAGGACGTGATTTCAGGCTTCTTTATTCTTTTGGAGAACCAGTACTCCGTCGGCGATTTCGTCACGATCGGATCCGTCACCGGGACTGTAGAGACGGTTGGGATGCGCACGACCCTGATCCGGGACGAAGTCGGCAAGCTCAACATCCTCTCCAACGGCGACATCACCCAGGTCTGCAATCAGAGCCGAGGCCCGGTCGCGACCTATATCGAAGTAGGGATCGCCGCCGCCGCCGATATTTCCCAGGCGACCGAAATTATTGAGAAGGCCGGCGAAGAACTCATGAAAGAGCGCGCGGATCTCGAATTGAAAGAAGCGCCCAAGGTCCAGGGCCTCGGCGCGATGGACGCCGCGAAGATCACCCTGCGCGTCTCCTGCCTCGTCACTTCCCCCACCCACTTGATGGAAGCGCAGCTCGCCCTGCGCGGTCTGATCCACAAGCGTCTCGGCGAAGCCTCCATCGCCTTCGCATAACTCCCAAATCCTCCCTTTTCACCGGTTTTTCACGCGTCTTGAAAAAAGATTTTCCAGAGCGGTATAATGAATCCTAATTGTCAACCAAAATTAGTAAACAATTCAAATGGCGATGCGGTTGTTTGAAGTTTGCTGGGTCATTGAGGAAGTTTGCATCATGAGTGAAGAGAAGATTATTGAGGCGGAACGCCTGAAGCGGGAAAAGGACGGTCTAGACGTACGCGCGGACATCTACCGTTATGCGACGGATGGGTTCGATACGATCGATTCCGGCGATTTCATGCGCTTCAAGTGGTGGGGCGTCTATCAGCAGCGGCCGAACGAAGGCCACTTCATGATGCGGATCAAAGTGCCCGGCGGCCGTCTGAACAACGAGCAGTTCCGCGCGATCATCGGTCTGACGACCGAGTACGGACGCGGCTTCAGCGACATCACGACACGCCAGACGATCCAGCTGCACTGGCTGGAAATCCAGCAGTTTCCCGACATCTTCGCGCGACTCGAAGCGACCGGTCTGACCAGCGCCGGCGCCTGCGGCGACATCGCGCGCAACGTGACCGCGTCCCCCGCCGCCGGCTTCGATCCGGACGAAATCGTCGATACGCGCCCTGTGACTGACGCAATCCAGGATTTCTTCCATCTGAACAAAGATTTTAGTGACCTGCCGCGCAAGTACAAGATCGCCGTGGAAGGCTCCGCGATCCAGAGCACCGTGCCACAGATCAACGACGCGTCCCTGATCGCTTACAAGCGCGAAAGCGACGGCGTGGTTGGTTATCATTTCTTTGTCGGCGGCGGCATTTCGCTGCAGCCGCATATCGCCAAGCAGCTGGACATATTCGTGCCCGCCGACCAGATCGAGAAGATCGTGGATGTGCAGCGCGCGATCTCCGAGTGCTATCGCGACGCCAGCCAGCTGCGCAAAAAGCGCACCCGCGCCCGCCTGAAGTACCTGATGGCCGAATGGGGTCCGGAGAAGTTCACCGAAGAAGTCCGCAAGAAGCTCGACTGGTCGCCCGATACGGCCGCGCCCGGCTTCGAGTTCTCCGATGAGACCTTCCGCGACCATGTGGGCATTCATGCGCAGAAACAAGAAGGCCTCTACTGGATCGGCCTGTGCATTCTGGCCGGACGCTGGACCGACGCGCAGATGAATGTCGTGGCCGACGTCGCGCAGAAGTACGGAAGCGGCGAGATCCGTCTCACCAATATCCAGAACTGCTTGATCCCCGACATCGCCGAAGCGAACTTAGAACCCGCTAAGGCCGAGCTCGCCGCCGCCGGCTTTGCGTGGGAAGTGCCCACCATCCGCCGCGGCGCGCAGTCGTGCACCGGTATCGAGTTCTGCAACCTGGCGCTGACGGAAACCAAGCTGCGCATCAAGGACGTCATCTCCCACCTGGAGATGGTCACACCCGAGCCGTACGAGCGCGGGATTAAGATCAATATGAACGGATGTCCGAACTCCTGCGCCCAGCACCATGTCGGCGACATCGGCCTCCAGGGCTGTATGGCGACGATGGGCGACGGAAGCAAGGTTGAGGCTTTCGACATCCATGTCGGCGGCGACCTGGGCAAGGACGCGACCTTCACGAAGGCGATCCACCGCAAGGTTCCGGCGCATCTGGTGAAGTACGCGCTCGAGAATGTCATCAAGAACTTCCAGGAAACCCGCGAGAACCAGGAGCGCTTCGCGCACTGGGCGCACCGCCACACCAACGAAGAGCTGGATGCGATCCTGGGCGTCGAAACGATCGTCGGCGCTCCCGACCTTCCCACCCGCGCCGCCGCCGAGGCCGTGCCCGCGTAGGCGACGCAACGCACTCTCGTCCACCAAAAACACAAATGGGGGCCGCTTCTTAGTTGAAGCGGCCCTCATTACATTTTTGCAGAGCGTGAATTTACTTAAAAAACAGAAAAAACCCACGATTTCTCATGGGTTTTTTCGTCAATACA
>JAOQAA010000051.1 GCA_025963815.1 Capsulimonas sp. | reverse complement strand
CCAGAAGATTGGTCTGCGCGGCAATGGCGTCGATGGTTTCGACGATGCCGCCGATGCGCTGCGAAGCGGCGCCCAGGCTTTCCATGATCTGCGCGGACTGGCTGACTGTCCGGTGGATGTTCTGCATTCCCAGAACGGTGGCCTCCACTGTGCGCGCTCCTTGTGAGGCTGCGCTGCTGGCGCTCGACGCTTCCGAAGCAGCGAGCGCGGCGTCCGCCGCCACCAGATCCACGCTATGCTCCAGTTTTCGCATCAAGCCCACGCTGTCCGCAACGGAATTCGCCTGGACTGAATTACTGTGGGCGACATCGCCGGCGCCGCGCGCCGACTGTTCGGACGCCGTCGCCACTTCGCGCATGGTCTCCGTGATCTCTTCCGTGGAGCGGCCAACCTGGCGCGCCGTGTCCGCCAGATGCGCCGCCGACCCCGTCACGGTGGCGGCGCTGGCGCCGACCTCGCCGATCAAACGCCGCAGGTTGGCTCCCATAGCCTGGAAGGCTTGCCCCAGGGCGTCGCGGTCCGACTGTGGCTGTGTGGTCTGTCGCAAATCTCCGGCCGCGATACGCTCGGCGGCGTGCGCCATTTCTTTCTGGTAGACAATCAGTGAGCGGAAGGCGTCGGCGATGCGGCCGACCTCATCGTCGCTATGGACATCGATCGTCTGATCCACGTCGCCCTTGGCGAGCGCTTCGGCGGCGGCGGCCATTGGCGCAAGTGAGCGGCCCAGACGTGTGGCGATGAACCAAACAAGAAGCAGCATCAGGGCCGTCGCCACCAGACTGATGACGAGCGCCTGATTGCGCAGAGCGATGCTGGGGGCAAGGACGGCGTCCTGCGAGACATTCATCACGACGCGCCAGCCGGTAAACGGCGCCGTCGCCCAGTAAACGCGCCGCCATTCGCCGTTGATCTTGGCAGCCTGCTCGCCATGCTCATCCGCTGAGATCAGCTTACCGTCCGGCAGAGATTTGATGGGAGCGCCTGCGAAGCCTTTGCCCAGCAGCAGCTTTTCATCCGGGTGCGTGATCAACTGTCCATTGCGGCTTACGAGATAGGAATACTCCTCCGACCCCTTGGCGTCACCCAGAACTCGCACGCCGCTCATAATCGCGCGCAGCTGATCGAGCGCCAGGTCAACACCCGCCACGGCGACAAATTCATGATTAGGACCGTAAACCGGCTGTGTGTAACTCACCATTGAGATATTAGCGCCGCCGTCGTCAAAGTACGGCTCGGTCACATACGGCTTGCCGGTCGTCTTTGCCCCGTTGTACCAGTCCTGCGCGAGATCGTGATAGTCATACGTCACTTGATCGAGATTTGGCCAGCTCTTGCGCGTCACCCACGGCATGGACAGCGTGTCCTTCGCCTTCATTTTATCGTAGGCGATGTAAAAGTCGTAAGCTTCGTTATCGGGGGTGCGCTTCAGGAGCGCGGCCAGATAAGGAACGATCTTTGTATAGGGCTTGGCGCCCATGACTTCCTGACGCGCGGCGACGGCGTCGGTGCGCGCGCCGCACTGCTGTATGTAGGTATCCAGGCGCCGGGCGGTGGAATCCAGCAGCGCCAGCGCCTTTGCGTCGGCCTGCTGCTCTAGAAGATGACGGCTCGTATTGTAGCTAAGCCAGGAGGTTGTAATCAAAACCGCGCCGGTCGCAAGTCCCACGGCAAGGCAGAGTTTTTGCGCGATCGTGCGTAAGCGGATGGATGGAAGGGACATAGTGAACGGGGCTCCTGACTGGCGTTAAAGTGACGAAGCCGCTTGTATAATTACGAGCTTCTCCCCAATTGTCGGCAGAAAGGTTCCCGTCCTTGAGACTGTGAGAGAATTATTCGACGTCGATCAAACGCCAGCGCTTCGCGAGGTTGAAGATTCGCGTACGGCCGAGCGCCAGCGCGCCGACCGCGCCGTGGACATGTCCGCAGACCACGACTTTGGGCTGATGCTTCTGGATGTATTTGGCCAGCGGCCGCGAGCCCAAATGCGGGCCTCCCGCGCGATCCAGCAGGCCGTAGGGAGGGGCATGGGAAATGACGATGTCGGCGTAGGGAAAGTCGTAAGCCACCGCTTCGGCCTCGGGATCGAGCGTCAGACGCTCCCAGAGACGCATCAGCTGCGGCGTCTCGTAGGCAGGGGTCAAAGAAACGCCGTGAACGGACATCGGCTCGCCGCCCTGGGGATCGTCGAAGGAGAGCGTCCGGTCCAGCATCCAGTGCAGGTTCGGAATGGAAAGGGTCTCATCGGACATTCCGATATCGTGGTTCCCGGGAATCCAAAGGACATGGGGATAAGTCTCCGCCATTGAGCGCAGCCAATCGGTCATGGCCTGCATTTCCACCGGGCTTCGCATGCCCATATTCGTCAAATCGCCCGCGATCACACACAGATCTGCCGCCGGCATCGTCGCGGCGCGGAACTGGTCGAACCGCGCGTGGACATCCGACATCGCAATAACTCTCATTCACACTCCATCAGCGTCACGGGAACCCACCCGCGCACGCTGTTAATCAGCCACAGTCGCGTCGCCTCCGCAAGAACCTCGCGCGGGAGCGCTCGCTCGGCGATTTCGCCATCGGCAAGCAGCTCCGCCCGAAAGGTTCCGGCGAGCAGACCGCAATCGCGCGGCGGCGTCCAAAGGCGGCCGCCGATCTCCGCGACAAGATTTCCTACGGTAAACTCAGTCAATTCGTTCTCTTCGTTCCAAAGCAAAACGTCGAACGCGCCGGGATGCGCGCTCTTGTGGCGCTCGTAAACCGCGCGGCGCGTCGTCTTGTGGCAGAGAAACGGATCAAAACGATGGATCGCTTCTTTCGCGAGCGCCACCGGAAGCGGGTCGGAAGCGGCCGGCGGCAGCGGTGTAGATTCGACGCGCGCCCGGCCATCAGCGCTCACCAGAAGCCGCACGCGCCACGGCCCATCGCCGAGCGATCGGGACACATCGTCCAATGCGCTTTCGATACTTTCGGGAGAAAAAGGAAAATCGAAATACTCGGCCGTTTCGCGCAGCCGCTCCAGATGGCGCCCGCGCAGAACATACTCGCCGCCTTCCAGGCGCAGGGTCTCCAGCAGTTCGAACGGAGGCGCGGGCGTCTCGGCGAAGCGCGCCTTGCCGCGCGCCTCGGCGCGCTCGTCCTCCGGATCAGAATCCCAGGTGATCCCGCTGCCAACGCCTAGCTCCACCGCATTTTTCGCCTTGTCCACAATCGCTGTACGGATCGCCACATTAAAAACGATCTCGGACTGATGAGGAGCGATATACCCGATAGCCCCACAATAGGCGCGCCGGGCCGACGTTTCCAGGCGCGCAATGGCCCGCATCGCCGTCACCTTCGGCGCTCCCGTCACCGAGCCGCAGGGAAACAGCGCCCCAAAGATCTCCGTCAGGCCCACGCCCTGCCGTAGACGAGCGGCGACAGTGGAAGTCATTTGCAACACCGTCGGATACGTCTCAACGTCGAAGAGCGAAGGAACATGCACAGAGCCAATCTCGGCGATGCGGCCGACATCGCTGCGCATCAGATCCACGATCATCACGTTCTCGGCGCGCTCCTTCTCGGACGCCACCAGTTCGCGCGACAGCGCCGCGTCTTCCTCCCGCCATCGCCCGCGCGGCCGCGTCCCTTTCATCGGACGCAGCGCGATGTCCCGCCCGCGCAGCGCGAAGAATAGCTCGGGGGACGCCGACAAGATTCGTTGATCGCCCAGGTTCAGATAAGCCCCGTAGCCACGCACGCCTTGAGCGCGAATAAGATCGCGCCAATAAGCCCGGTCATCTCCATAAAAATCCGCGCGGCGGCGCACCGTATGGTTGACCTGATACACATCGCCCGCCGCAATCGCCTCACGGATCGCGCGCACGGCGTCGCCGTACTCAGCATCGCCCCCATCCCATTCTCCTAATGCATATTCGCCGTCGTCTGGTTCCATTGAAAAATCGGCCAGGGGCTCTCGGAATAGGCCGAACCAGACCAGCGGCAGATCGCCGGCGTGAGGCGCGGCCAGGGCCGGGTCGAAGGCGGGGGCGGCTTCGTAGGCGACATAACCAGCGGCCCAGAGGCCACGCTGCGACGCCTGCTCCACACGCCGCAGCGCAGGAAGAACTTCTGAAAGGGTCAGCGCGGAGATAATTTCGATGGGGTCGGCGAACGCCAGACGGCGCGCCAAGCCGTCAAAATCTCGGAACTCAAGTTGGACAATCGGATCGGTCATAACAGCGTACGAGGCGAACTAATGCAGGACAAGCGAGCGGAATTATCGTATAATAGCACAAAGATCATGTCTACCACGCCGCCCCCATCACCCGATCCCACCCCATCCGTCTGGCCGCCGCCGCCCACGACGCCGGACATCGTCCCCACGCGCCGCCCATTCGTGTCGCTTCTTCCGCTCGCCCGCGCCGTCGCCGCGCTGGGAGTCCTTGATTGGCTGAGCTATCTTGGGGTCAAGCTCATGAAGGCGCATCAGATCACACCGAGCAACACGATGGGCTCGGCCTTAATGACCGTGCTAGTCTCTCTCGTGTTTTTTGTATCGTACCTCGTGTACCGCATCATTTTCTTACGCTGGACGTTTCTTGCATACAGAAACCTCGACAGCTTCGAGGCCGCCGGTCTGGAAACCACCGCGGGCTGGGCCATCGGCTGGTTCTTCGTCCCAGTCGTTAACTTCTATCGTCCGTATCTGATTTTCCACGAGTTGTGGAAAGCTGGCGCCCCAAGCGTGGACAGCCGCGACGAAGTGGCGTGGCAGCTCGTCCCCTCCTCACCACTGATCGGCTGGTGGTGGTCGGCGGTCATGATCGATATGTTCCTTCCCGGCATGCTCAGCAGAGTACTCACGAATGGCTTAACCTCCGTCGCGTCCACGACACTCGGCCTGACGCTATCCTTCGCATCCATCAGCTTCAGCATCGCTGTCGCCCTCGCCATCTCGCGCCGCCAGGAAGCCAAAGCGCGGGAGCTTACTCCGTCGCGCCCTGGCTATTTCTAAACCGTCACAGCATCAAAAAAGGAAAACACATGGAACAGTTTCCGCCAAGTGGAGCCGCAGGCGGCGTTTGGCCGCCTCCGCCAACGAATACGCCCGACGAAGGCCGCAGTCGGCTGCTGGCCCTGCTGACGCAGTACCGGTCTCCGGTCTCGCTGACACGGTGGATGATCGGATTTGTCGCCGCCACCGTTCTCGCGGATGTTATCGAAACACTCATGATTCTCTCCGGGCCCGCCGGACAGGAATCCGCGGCGAATCTGGCCATCGTTTCCGGGTTAGTCAGCTTAACTGCGGGGATTTTGTTTCTGGTCTGGACATACCGGATTTACAAGAACTTATCCGCCCTGGGCGTTTCCGGCCTCCGAACAACACCAGGCGTCGTTGTCGTCATGTGTTTTCTCCCCATCGTCTGTATTTACAAACCCATCGTCAACTTCGGAGAAATTTGGCGGGCAACAGCGCCGCCCGAGACGATCGCGGAATATGGCGGCAGCTGGAGGGTTACTCCCTTCGCGCCGATCATCGCCTGCTGGTGGATCACCTATCTCATCTACAGTGTCGTATCTGGGCTAATCAGCACGGAGCGCTTCAATAACGGTTCGGACATGGCTCCGCATCTTATCATGAGTTTGGGGTCATTGATCAGCGGCGGCCTGCTTATTGCCCTCGCCCTGCAGCTGAGCAAGCGTGAGGAATTGCGTTACAATGAACGTGCGGCGAGCCTGCGCGATTGATCGTTTTTGAGTAAGACATAATCAATGGAACCGTTCCCTACGATTGACAACTTGAGCGGCGTTTGGCCGCCCCCGCCTACCAGCGCGGCGGACGACCATCGCGAACGGCTGCGGTCGATGCTGGCGGGTTACGCCTCAGTCGCAGGTCTAGCACGATGGGTAGTGATGATTCAGGTTCCTATCATCGTAATGCAAACAGTAGCGGTCATGATGCAGGTTCAGCACCCCAGCGCTGGCTTTGTCGGAGGCGATGTGATCGCGGCGCTGGCGGCGATTCCCGCCATTTTCGACACCATACTTGTGCTGATCTGGAACTATCGTCTTTACAAGAATACGTTTGCGCTGGGCGCCACGTCGCTTTCCTATAAACCAGGTTTCGTCGCGGTGTCTCAGCTTATTCCGTTCGTCTGCTTCTTCACGCCCTACTTAGCGCTTCGTCAAGTTTGGCAAGCGACAGCGCTGGAGCGTGAGATGGCTGCCTCGGAAGGAAACGCACATCGAGTGCATGTCACGATGCTCCTCAATATCTGGTGGGGCTTCAATGTCCTCGCAATGCTCGCGGCGGGCGCTTTTATTCTTTCCGGCTCGTATGATGGCCCGGATCAGTCGCTCAAATTGATCATGCGAACATTCAGCATTGTTTCCAGCATTCTGGGAATATTTGTGATCAAGGCGCTCACACGGCGTCAAGACGTGCGATACGCTGAGGCGGCGGCTCTGGGATAATCAGCCGCCATGGACATGACAACGGCGGCCGATTTTCATCGGCCGCCGCGTGCGAGTGACGTGATACTGAAGTGACGGAAAAGTTACATTCCGCCGCCAGCGCCGGAAGCTCCAGCCCCACCGGCTCCAGCCGATCCAGCGCCCGCGCCAGAGGTTCCCGCGCCGCCGACGCCTGAAGTTCCGGATCCGCCGACGCCCGAGCTTCCGGCAGCGCCACTCATGCCGGGCGCGCCAGTTCCTGAGGCTCCAGCGCCGCTGTTCAGCCCGGAGGCGCCCGCGCCGGTTCCGGAGGTTACTGGGCCGCTGAGATTAGATGTCCCGGCGCCGCCGACGCCTGACGTTCCCGAGCCGCTCATGTCCGAAGCGCCAGCACCCGTTCCCGATCCGGTTCCCGAGGCGCCCACGCCGTTCGCGCCCGTTCCAGTTCCGCTCATGGAAGATGAGCCGAAGCCGGTTCCCGCGCTTCCCGCACCGCTGGAGCCGACGCCCGCCGGGTTCGCGCCGGACCCGGTCGCGGTCGACATTCCGCCGACAGATGGGGATCCGCCCGCACCGGCCGTCCCGACCGGCATGCTGCCGGACGCTGAGACGGAGCCGCCTCCGCCGTCCGGAGCGCCGGCGGTTCCAGGAGCCACTACGACGCCCGTGTTCTGATTCTCCGCGCTGCGGCGGTTTGTGGATTGGGCGAGCCAGGAAATGAGCACGATCCCGAGCACCGCGATCGCCACCCATGTCCACATTTGTCTGCGCGCTGCTTGCGAGCGCTCTTCCGGAGTTGTCGAAACATTGTTATTCGCCATATTGATCTCCTCTTTCTAGATCGGCTTCTCTCGGTTTGTTGATACCAGGATCGCACGCAGCGCAAACCTTAACGATCGCATCGATTGTTGAGTAAGAGCCTCACTTTAGGAAAGATCAACGATATGACATCTAAAGTTCAAATCGCCGCGCCGACTGACATTGACACACTGCTGCCGATGATCGCCCAGCTTTACGCGCACGAGCATATTCCGTTCGACGACGTCGTGCTGCGCCCCGCCGTCGCGTCGCTGCTCGCGGACTCCGCGCTGGGGTTCATCTGCCTGATGCGCGTGGAGGAGGCGCCCGCCGGCTACCTCATCACGACATTCGGCTATGACATTGAGTTCGGCGGGCGTCAGGCGACCATCACCGACGTGTACGTCCAGTCCGAGTTTCGCCGCCTGGGCGTCGCCGCCGCTGCTTTGCAATTCGCGGAGCAAACATGCCGGGAGCGCGGCGTTCGGGCGCTGGAGCTTCAAGTGTCCGACGGCAACACGGCGGCGCGCGATGCCTATGAGAAATCCGGGTTCGTGACGCCAGGGCGATTCGTCATGAACAAAAGGCTCGTATGAGACGCATCTCGCGCCGGCGATCCAAGCGACTCAGAACTAGACATTTGATGATCGCGCGGGTACCCTGTACCCGAAATTTACTGGCGACGACGCCGGGCGAGGCTTACCCATGACCACACTATTCGACAAAGAAACCGGAGCGGAGATC